>JBIKMK010000025.1:0-15275 GCA_044359315.1 Bryobacteraceae bacterium
CAATTCCAGGGCATGAGCGATAGCGACGGTTTCTATCGCTCATAATATGCGGATCAATGAGCGATAGCAAGGCGCTCTATCGCTCATCCCGGCCAACTCCCACGGCCGCGTTACTTCTTCAACCACCGCTCAAAAAACGTCCGCCACGCCTCATCCGTCAGCGGACCATTGGGCTTATGTCCTTCACCCGTCAGCACATACTGCAACCGGTGCCCCGCGCCGTAGAGCTTGTAGACCTCCAGCGCCCGGTTCACATAGCCCCAGCTTTGGCGATCATCCGAATCGCCGCCCGCGTCTTCCGTGTCGCTGCCGCCCAGGATCAGCAGCGGTTTGGGGGCGGCCAGGGCGAGGATTTCGTGGTGGTCGTGTTCCAGGCCCGGACGCTCCGGGTCGGTGTCGAGCAGGCTGAGCACGGTGTGTTGGGGCGTGGGGATGTCGGGGAATTCGCGCGTCCAATCCAGGTACCAGGGGGCGAACCAGTTGGTGCCGCCGTTGATCGCAATATGCGGGTCGACAGAAACCACCGCCGCAATCTCCGGGGCGAAGGCGGCGACGTACAGCGCCGTCTTGGCACTTAACGAGAAGCCGATGAAGCCGATCCGGCGGTGGTCGACGATGCCCAACGTGCGCAGATACTCAGTTTCCCGGCGGACGTCGTGCACCATCTTGCCCATGCCCAGCCAATGGCCGAACCGCTGGTAGACCTTCTCACTAACGGCATTGCGGTAACTGGATCCATCGCGATAGTTCCGGATGTGCGACCAACCGCAGAGCACCACGTAGCCGTGTTCGGCCAGCCACTGGCCCCACCACTGCTCCGGCGCGCGATAGTCGGGGGTCGTCGAGGTCCAGGCGATGACGGCGGGGAAGCGGCCTTTGCCCTTGGGCTTCAGCAGGACGTGCGGCTGGAAGAAGTCGCGCTCCAGGGGTAGCTCCAGCTCGATGCGCTCATAGGTGCCGCGGTCTTCAGTTTTCAGGATGCGCGCCTGCCGCAGGTCACCGAACCATTGGCGATCGGCGGGAGAGGGCTGCAACTTGCCCAGGATCTGCTCCCATTGGCGGTGGAGCTTGGGGCGCGCATGGTCGGGCCAATCGCTGGAGTGCTTCAGCTTGGCCACCAGAGACGGGATCTCCGTCTCCTCGGCGCGAGGTTGTGGCGATGGGCTGCGCGGGTTGGTGACGCGGTGGTAGGTGAGCCGCGCCGGGTCCTGGGCGCAGAGTAGCGAAACGACAAGCAGTCCAACCATGGGTGTCTACCAGGATATGCGCCCCGCCTCCACGCTAGCGGGAGGCAGGCGCGGGTGCGGACTGAAAGCCCTTGCGTTCCATGTGGCCCCAGCCCTTGCCGCCACGGGCCACATCGATCAACCCCTGCAGCCGCCAGAACGTGATCACTTGCCGGTAACCCAGATTCTCCAGGACCGACGCCGCCAGCAGGATCATCAGGTTGCGGACACGCGGGTACTTCTGCGTGGAGAGCTCTTCCAGCACCACGCAAGCCGCCGAGATGATGACGCCATTCAGGATCGCCACAATGAGGAACAATCCGGTGAGGCGGAGGTCCACCAATCCGGTGACGCCGCCCACCACCGTCACCACATAGCCCAGTGATTCCAGGATGGCCCCCAGAATCTCGAACAGCAGGAAGTAGGGGATCGCCAGCCAGCCCACCGCTCCGTACCCGCGCCGCCCGATCATCGCCCGGTGACGCCACAAAGACTCCACCGTGCCCCGCTGCCAGCGATTGCGCTGACCGCGCAGGGACCGCAGCTTCTCCGGGGCCTCGGTCCAGCAAACCGGGTCCGGCTCAAATACGATCCGGTACTTGTGCTTTTTCTCACAGGCCCAACGGTGCAGGCGAACGATCAATTCCATGTCCTCGCCAATGGTGGTGGCGTCCCAGCCACCCACGGCCAGTAAGGCGGACTTGTTGAACAAGCCAAAAGCGCCCGAGATGATCAACAAGGCATTGGCCGCGCTGAAAGCGAGCCGCCCTCCCAGAAAGGTGCGCATATACTCGACGATCTGGAAGCGTGCCACCCAGGATTTCGGCAAGTCCACCTCCAGCACCCGCCCGCAAGAGACTTTGCAGCCATTCACAATGCGCACGATGCCGCCCACCGCCAGCACCTCGCCGGGCGCATCCAGAAAGGGCCGCACCATTCGCAACAGCGCATCCCGCTCCAATAATGAATCCGCATCGACCGCGCAGACCAGCGGATAACGGGCGACGTTGGTCCCGGCATTCAGCGCATCCGCCTTGCCGCCATTCACCTTATCCACAACGATCAGCGGGATGGGCAACATCGATTTGTAGATGCCGCGGATTTGCTTACAGGGGATCTGGCCGATGGGCTGGCGGGCGGAGCGGTAGAGCCGGAACTCCTGCGTCAGGATCGCCAGCGTGTTGTCCTTGGAGCCATCATTGATGACGATCACCTCCATCTCGGGGTACGACAGCGAGAGCAAGGAGCGGACACTTTCGGTGATCGTCAGTTCTTCTTTGTAAGCGGTGGCCAGCAGGGATACCGGTGGGGTGAGGCCGGAGGCAGCCAGCGCGGCGGAATCGTGCCGGCCTCTGCGGAGCGCGCCTTGCTTCAGCATCTCGACGAAACCCACCAGAATCAGGGCAAAGTAGAGCGTAGTGAACAGCAGAAAGTACGCCAGCACGGCCCATTGAAAGGCCGTCATGATGGCGCTGAGAATCGGCGTTAGCGTGGACATCAGGCCGTCACCTGCCGGCCGCGCTGTTCCTCAATCAACTCCGCGGCAATTCCCCGCGTCTCAGGGGACGCATGGTGAAGGATCTCTTCAATCTGGCGGGCGGACGCGCCGCCGAATGCGGCCAGCGCACGGCCGGCATAGGCCGCTTCCGAGGCGTGCGAGAAGACCGTACAGAGCCGGAGCAGGTCCTCGGTGACGGTGGTTTCATGCAGTTGGGCCGCGGCCGCGGCGGCCATGGAACGGACCCGCCAGTCTGGATCTCGCAGCCCGTCGCGGAGTACTACGCCCACCGCGCCACGAAACCTCAGATACGGCAACGCCTTGAAGAACTTGATGCGAGTCTCCAGGTCCGGATGCCGCGCCAGCGCCAGCGGAACCTCGACGTCCAGGTACCGCCCGCGGGCCCGGACAAACTCCAGGGCCAAACGGAGGCGGATCACATCATCGCCGCCCAGCGACGCCGTCAGAAACGTTCGCGTCAGTTCGTGGTTCTCCCCCACGTGGTGAAAGAAGAGAATCCGCTCCCACAAAGGTGCGTCCGCCAGGCCTTGAAACAACCGGAGCCCTTGTTTCGGGGACCCCAGCCGCAGCAGCCCCGCCCGGGCCGCTGCCCGCACAAAGGCCGATGGGTCTCCCAGTGACGCCTCAAAGTACCGGTTCCATTCCGGTCCGTCGGCCAGACAACCAAGGATGTTGAGTGCCCGGGCCGTCCGGACACTCTGGCGCCCCTGAAGGTCCCGGATCAGGATCTTGATCGCGCCGCTTTCAGTGACCAGGCGCCAGAACTGATCATGGGCACGTCCCCGTAAGCAGACAACGGCTTCCTGCGTGAGTTCGAGAAACTCCTCGGGCCATTGCCGCGCGTGGAGCAAGGCGGCGGCAGTATCTTCCGCGCTAACCGCTTCTTCAAGCGCCTGGCGTCGCGCTTGCAGCTTTTGGTGCCGTCGCTGCCGCCGCATCTTGATCAGCACCAGCACCGGCATCAGCGCCACCGCCAGGCCCAGTTCCACCCAGGCCATGGCTTGCGCCAAACGCCACCACCCATCGCCAGGATTGGGGAGTAAACTGGCAACCGCGCCCACGGCACCGAACAGGGCCACCAAGCCCCCGAACACAATCGGGGCCGCCAGGAGGGCACGGCTCCGGGGTGAGGAGTGCGGCATTATGACCTCCGCAGGAGGCTACGCACTCGCGCCACCACTTCCAGCGGACTGAGCGGCTGCGCCACGAAGTCGTCGGCACCCAGTTCAAAGGCTCGCAGAGCCTCCTGCTCATGCTGCCGCGCCGATAGGATGAGCACGGGCAAATGCTGGCGCTTGGGATGCAGCCGCGTTTCCGTCAGCACGTGGTATCCATCAAGACCCGGCAAGCCCGCGTCCGCCACCAGGCAATCCACCGTTTGGGAGGACAAATGCGCCAGTGCCGCCGGGCCATCTTCCACCACTTCCACGGCAATGCCGGCGGCGCGGAGGTTGGTACTGAGAAAGCGCGCCAGGAGTGTGTCGTGTTCCGCCAGCAGAACCGTGGGGTTCACTTTCATCTGCCGACGGGAGGCGGCCATATCGCCGTCCTCGCCCGACAGAAGGGCGATCTCCGCCGAGCGCAGATCGCAGCCGGTCGGCTCAAAGGCCATCGAGAGTTCACCCAGCATGGCACCCACGCTGACCAGGGCCTCGGCCGCAGCCAGGGCCCGGATGACTCCGCAGAGCTCTTCCATGCGCGTGGCTCCGACGGTACCGCTGAGCCCCTTCAGGATGCCGGCCGCTTCGGACAATGCGGCGCAGTCCCCATCCTCTTCGGCCTGCCGCATCTGTTGAATCAATGCGGGGGCTTCCGCCAGAAAGGCCTGGATGATCTCTTGCAGCAGGCTTTGCTGGCCGTTGACGAGGCTCCACAATTCGCGGAGCGCGCGGATATCCACGGAGACCATGGCGCGGGGAGCAGTTGCTTCCTGCACCAGGTCCGGCGCGTGGCGGGCCAGGATCGTCTGCACCTTGTGGAGCCGCAGCGGCTTCTCAAGATAGTTGTCGAAGCCCGCCCGTTTGCGCGCTTTGCGGTCCGCTTGGGTCACCCGCGAGGTAAGCGCCAACAGAACGCCCGCCTCTTGGGGGCTCCGCAACCGCTTAATCTCAGCCGCGATCTTGTAGCCACTGGGTTCCGTCTTGTCGCAATCGATGAAAATGAGCCGGCCAGGGGCCGGGGCCGCCTGCCAGAGTTCCTCCGGCCTTTCCACCACTTGGACCTTCGCCCCGCAACGCACCAGCATTCTCACCAGCACCAGCCGGTGCAGGAGGTTTGGCTCATACACTTGCACGGAGGGGGAATTCGCGGATGGCGCGACGGATTCGGACATAGACTACCTTTTCTCTCAGAACCGGTAGCATAGGCCGCCGTCCAACGTATAGTGGACCAGTCCCGTGCGCCGGAGGCGGTCCTCAAACGAGACCCCGGCCCGCAGGGTCACTCGCCAGTGACGGCTGATCCCGCGGTTCAACTCACCCGCCACCAGCCGGCTCCGGAGGACGCCGATATCGGTAACGTTGCGGACTTCCGGCGACATCGTGCCCCATCCCGTCCGCAGACCCCAATGGTCATTCCCGCGGCGGAGGTAGCGCCGCACGCTCAGCTGCGTGGAGTGGGCCAGGGTAAACTCGTCCCGGTTGAGAAAGCCGCGGGCGCTAATCAACCAGTTGCCCACGTACTTGGAGAGCGACATGGTGTAGATGTCCACGCCCGCGCCGAAAGCCAGCCGCCGGTAACCGGCGGACGTTTCAAAAGCTCCCGGTAGAGCGCGGAATAGCTCCGCACCCGCGCGGTATCGAGGGTACAGGACCCCCTCGGTGGAGAATCCGGCATTGAGGGTACGCGTATGTCTTCGGGTTGAGGACGGGATACCAGTCGCCTTCCACCTGCTGCTCCTGCCGGCCGAGCCGCTGGGCCTGGGAGAAGCGGCTGATCACCGTGCTGCGGGCGCGGCGGCGGTTCATTTGGACCTGGGTCTCATACCAGGGCGTACGTCCGTCGCTAAACAGGTCGGATGTTTGTGACACACTGGCCTCCCAGTGGGTCTTTGCGTCAACCTTGGCCGGCTCCGGCGCGGCGGGCGGCGGCGTGGCGCACACTGCCCCAGGCGGGGCCGCGCACTCGGCGGAACCGGGGCGTACGCCGGTGTCGGGTCCACCCGCGTACATCCAAAGAAGAAAGAGAAATTTCATCCGGCTTCGCCCCTGGGGAGGGTCATCGGCCTAAATGAATCAATCTTTAGAAAGCAGGTTGATAGCGAGAAACCAGGTTAGGCAAGCAGCAGTTAGCCCATCACGGCTTTGGTTTCTTCCGCCAAAGCCTGATCTACTTCGGCCTTGTATTGATCCACCAGCGCCTGCGTGGTGGCCTCAAAGCGCATCACGAGCACCGGTTGCGTGTTGGACGCGCGGACCAGGCCCCAGCCGTGTTCAAACAGGACGCGGACGCCGTCGATGTCGACCACGTTGTGGGTCTTCTTGAACCGCTCCACCATGCGGCGCACCACTTCAAACTTCTTGTCGTCCGGGCAGTCAAAGCGGATCTCAGGCGTCACCACCGTCTTGGGCAGCATCTCGGTTTGACCCGAAAGCGGTTTGCCGCTGTTGGACACAATCTCGATCAGGCGGCAGGCGGCGTAGAGGGCGTCGTCGAAGCCGTAGTAGCGGTCGCCAAAGAACATGTGGCCGGACATTTCGCCGGCTAGCTCGGCATGCTCTTCCTTCATCTTGGCCTTGATCAGCGAATGCCCGGTGCGGTACATGATCGGGTTGCCGCCCAAGCGCTTCAGCTCGTCGTAAAGCACCTGCGAGCACTTGACTTCGCCGATGAAGGTGGCGCCCGGCTTGCGGGTGAGAATCTCGCGGCCATAGATCAGCATCAGGATGTCGCCCCAGACGACGTTGCCGTGCTCATCGACGGCACCGATTCGGTCGGAGTCACCATCGAAGGCGATGCCCAGTTCCGCGCCTTGTTCCTTCACGGCGGCCACCAGGTGCTTCAGGTTCTTCTCGACAGTCGGGTCCGGGTGATGGTTGGGGAAGTTGCCGTCCATGTCAAAGAACAGCTCAGTCGAATCGATGTTCAGCTTCTTGGCCAGGCGCGTCATCACGGGTCCGGCGACGCCGTTGCCGCCATCAAAGACCACCTTCACGCGGCGGGACCAGTTGAACTGGCTGGCGATCTCATCCACGTACGGAGTGACCACATCGGCTGACTTCACGCTGCCCTCGCCCGTGTCCAGGTCGCCCGATTCGATCATGTGATACAGCTTCTGGATCTCTTCGCCGTGCAGCGAGGTTTCCGAGGTCATGCCCTTGAAGCCGTTGAACTCGGCCGGATTATGGGAACCCGTGATCATGATGCCGCCGTCGGTCTTCAAGTGGTAGACCGAATAGTACAGCAGCGGCGTCGGCACGATGCCAATGTCGGTGACCTGGCAGCCGGCCTTCAGCAGGCCTTTCAGCAGGGCCTCATGCAGCCGTGGACCGCTCAACCGCGTGTCCCGGCCCAGGGTGATATTCGGGCCGGAATGGCGCTTCAAATAGGTGCCATAGGCCTGTCCCAACACTTCGATGTCGGGCGAAAGCAACTGCTCATCCGCCACGCCGCGGATGTCGTACTCACGGAAGATCTGAGGGCTCAGCATTCATTGATTACGGTATCAGGGTTGGCGGGTGGATGGCGGGCGTTCGATGGCCGGGCGGGCCTTGGTCCCGCCGATGAAGGCCGCTTGCTAAGCTTTCTCGGGACACACTTTCCATGGCACTCCACTTTAACGATGCAGAGTTCCGGCGTGATGCGATTGGGATGCCAGCCAGCCACGCCAACTCCTTCAAGGCGATTTCCAAGATGGAGAACGTGGTGATCCTGAGCCGCGCGCCGGGCCCGACCTGCCGTCAACTGCTCGAGCATGGCTATGACACCAAGGGCTTCCGCGTCCACGCGAAGTCCTGTGACTGGGGTCCGATGGCAGGCTTCGTGATGCGTGATCCCCGGCTGAACAAGAAGGGTCTGGCGAATGAGGCGTTCAACCGAAAGGAACACAAGGAGGCCTTGGAGGACAGCAACCATGCGGGTTGGAAGGCTTCCACCACACCCCTGAAAATCTGTCCTGAACGCCTGCTCTGGCTGCAACAGAAGGGCCTGATCCAGTTGGAGCCGGTACGGGGGAATACGCACTTCTTTAACGGCGTGGCCACGCATCGGACAGGAGTGCACTTTAACTACATCGTGGTGGCGGAACAGGAGCAGGGACAGAATGTCTGGGGCATCTATCTGAATACTTCAGGCGGTGGTTTTGTTCAGGAAGTGGGATCCACGCCCCGTTCCTACTACATGCCCTCCGTTTTCGGCACTCGGTATGAAGCGATGCTGGCCATGACCAATCCCATGGGGCATGCCTCATGGCCCGTGAATGACTTCCGCAATGCGATTACCGGCGACTATGACCTGTTCTCCGTCTGGCCCACCAGGGAAAAGTACGACGCCAAAGGGATGGACCACCGTGTCCTGGGCACGGCGCAAGCCCGCACGGACATCAAAGCCATCGATCACATGGAGCACCACTTCACCACCGTGGACGGCCACGCCCAGGCCACCAAGTTGGGCAACCTGACCGACCGCCTCTACCTCATCTGCCAGCTTTTGAATTCAGCCATTGGCGGCGAGCAGTCGGCATCGGTTCCGCCGGGGCCATTCCCCAAGCGGATGGTGTGCTGGCATAGCGACGAAACGGCGCGTCCTGGCGTGGGTGACGTCGACCTGCCATTGATTGCTTTCTTCCCCTGGGGAGGCGAGGTCGGCCTGGAAGACATCGCCGATTTTCGGGCCGTGGTCAGGTACTGCATGCTGGGCGGGTTTGCGGTGCAACTGGCCGAAGGCTGGCTGCTGGCCCCGGACGCCAGCAACCCCAACCGGCTGGGGCCGGAAGGCTATGGAGGCACCATTGAAACCTGGGAGCGCCAATCGGACGGAACACCCAATCCCCTTCAGATCCCATCCTGGTACAACGGGTAACCTGCCGGCGTGGGCCGCCTAGGGGGATTGCCGGGTGATCTTCAAGTTAGCGAAGTAGCCTTCTGTGCCGGGTCCGATCCAGAGCAGCACATCCCCGCTGATCGCCGCGCCCAGCTTCAGATCGTTGACGATCAGGCACGGTTGCTCGGCTCCGTGGACATAGAGTTTAGCGGTGACGCCGGCCACCACCAGCTTGAACTTGGTCCAGACGCCGGGTTCCAGATCAACATAGCTTTCGTACTTCTCTGGCGCTTCCTTGCGGAGGCGCGCGAAGTCGAAGTCAGGATGCAGCGCGTACTGCGTCGAATGGTTGCGGCGCACCTGATCATCCGCGCGGCCATTGGTGGGGCGGAGATAGACGTGCTCATACTGGCCGTTGCTCTGACGGCGGAAACCGACTCCGATGAAGCCGCGGGCCCCACCGGCCGCACCGGCGCGGGGCGCCCCGGCGACCTCCACTTCTATGGTGCCGTTCGAAAAGACCGGGCCTTTCACCATTGCGTAGGCCTCACCATTCTCCACGTCGCCGATTTCGACCACCTTGATGGCAGCCCGGCCCCGGTAAGTGGTGGCGGCAACCGTGGTGCGATGAGGCACCAACTGGTCAACGGTCTGGGCCGAGAGGGCCATGGTGAACAAGAACCCAAGAATCCGCATGAACCTCACTCTCCTAACCGTCGCCCGGGATGGCACTCGGCCAGATCGCTACACCACTTCCGCGATCACGCACTTCAGATAAAGCGTCTCTGGCACGCTCAGTAACACCGGGTGATCACTGGCCTGGACACGCCGTTCCAGAATTCGCAGCGTCTTGCCCGCATCCAGCGCCGCCGCCGCCAGCACTTCCTGGAACATCGTTTCGCTGACGTGCTGCGAACAGGAGCAGGTCACCAGCACGCCGCCCGGCGACAGCAGCCGCAGCGCCTTCTGGTTGATCTCCTTGTAACCTGCCAGCGCCTTGTCGAGCGAGGCCTTGCTTTTGGCAAAGGCCGGCGGATCCAGCACGATCGTCTCAAACCGCCGGGACCCGGCCAGGTAGTCAAACACATCGGCCCGGTGGAAGTTGATATGGCTGATGCCGTTGGCTTCAGCATTGGCCGCCGCCCGGGCGACGGCGGCTTCCGAGGCGTCCACGGCATCAATATCGGAACAGACCTTCACCAGGTGCAGCGCAAAGCCACCCGAAGAGGTGAAACAATCCAGTGCCCGGCCGTGCGCGTATTTCTGCGCCGCCATGTAGTTTTCCCGCTGATCGAGAAACAGTCCGGTCTTTTGGCCTTGGCGGAGATCGGCCGCCCAGACAAAGCCGTTCATCCAGATCTCGGCCTGCTCCGGGACCTGGCCGATCAGCCGTACTTCGCGCGCCAGCGACTCTTTGGCGCGCACCGCGCCATCGTTGCGCAACACGATACCGGCGGGCCGGCACAGCTCTTCCAGAATCTCCAGAATCACCGGCTCCAGCCGGTCCATGCCCTGGGTCACCAACTGGACCGAAAGCGTCTCCCCATAACGGTCAACGATCAGCCCCGGTAGTTGGTCCGCTTCGGAAAAGATCAGCCGCAGCGCATCAGTGGGTGGCGAAAAGGGCCGCAGCCGCTCCCGGTGTTCAAAGGCCGCCAGGATGCGGGCCCGCAGAAAGTCGCCGTCCACCGGGGTAGCGTCACGGGTGAGTAACCGCAGGGCAATCTGGGAGCTGGACGAATAGTGGGCCTGGCCAATGAAGCGGCCCTTCTCGTCCTCCACCCGAACCACTTCGCCCGGTTCGGCGGTAGCGCCCGGCAACAGGTCGGAGACATAGACCCAGACGTGACCCTGCCGCAAACGGTCAGCAGCGCGGCGGTTGATTTTCAATGGGACATCCTTTGTTCTGCGGCCCGCTCCCGGTGCCGTGCCGCCGGTGCGTCAAGCCCAAGTGAGCTGGAACGAACCGCGTTCCAGTAACCGCGTGGGCGCTAAGCGCCCCGCCCACCAGCCAGGCCTTCCTCGCGAGTCGAGTAGACCTCAAACAGGCTGAAGAACCCCACCATGTCAAACACGGACCGCACATGCTGCGTGAGACCGGCGAAACTCATCGATCCGCCGCTGGACTGGGCCAGTTTGGCCGAGGCCAGAAACGCTCCCAAACCGGCGCTGCTGACGTAGCGAAGTTCTGAACAATCGATCAGCAACCGGTTGTGGCCGGCACCAATCGCGTCGCTCAACTGGCGCTCCAGTTCCGGCGAACCGGATGCGTCCAGCCGGCCCCGGAGGGCCACCACCTGCACATCTGCGTGTTTCTCAAAGGCGATCTCAACCGGCATGCTGGCTCCTGCACTGTTTCTCCGAGGCGGCCCGCCCCCGAGGGAAGTGCTTATGCTTCGAAGCCCCATTATAGGAACTCTGGCCACACCCCCGCCAGCGAGCCCGCTGGTTCATGGAATTGTCACACCCGCATGATAAGCTCATCGACTGTCCGGATCACCCTCCGTGAGCCCCCTGGGCGCTTCCTTTGCATGTTTAAGTCTCTCATCAGCCGTTTGGTCCCATCCAAGCTCGGTCGCCGGAAGGCGAAGCACCGCCGCCGGCCGGCCAACCTGATCTACGGCACCGAGGACACTCCGCCGCAAGCGACGTCGGTAGTGCTGGGGTTCCAACATGCGGTGGAATCGGCCAGCAAGATCACGCTACCGGTCGCCTTGCTGACAGCCATCGGAGCCAGCGCGCAGGAACTGGAGACGATGATTGTAGCGACGCTAGTGATGTCGGGCATCGGCTCCATGGTGGCGGCGTCCCGGTTGCCGGTGTTTGGCTTTGGCCACCTGATCCCGATGGCCATCTTCAGCTCGTTCGTGTCGGCGGCGGTGCTGGCGGCTCGCATGGGCGGCCTGGCGCTGCTGGCGGGCATGACGCTGATCACAGGCATGGCCATCTGTCTCCTCTCCCGCGTGCTGCCGCGGTGGCGCTTTCTGTTCCCGCCGGAGGTGGTGGGGTTGATCGCCTTCATGGTGGGCGCCTCACAATCGTCGCTGGCGGTGATGCGATTTCTCGGCATGGACCGGGTGGAGCAGCAGCCCGGGTTGACGCACATCATCATCGCGGGCGGGTCACTGGCGCTGCTGGCCGGGCTGACCGTGTGGGGCAAGGGTCCGCTGCGCCTGTTCAGTTCGTTGATCACCCTGGTGGTGGGCTACATCGTGTGCTTAAACACGGGCATGGTGAAACCGGAGCTTTGGCAACGGGTGCTGGATGCGCCCTGGATCGGCCTGCCGGTGATCCATCCGCCGGGGTTGGCCTTTGACGGCACGCTGATTCTGCCCTTTCTGGTGTTGGGCTTGAGCGCGACGCTGAAATCTTCGGGCGACCTGACCATCTGCGAGAAGGTCAGCGATGCCGACTGGAAGCGGGCCGACCTGAAGGCGAGCAGCGCGGCGGTGCTGACGTTTGGTCTCAGTTCCATGGTCTCTGCGCTGCTGGGGGGCTTCGCCATGATGAGCTCATCCAGCAACGTCGGCCTTTCCGCCGCCACCGGCGCGGTGAGCCGCCGGATTGGCTACTACTGCGGCGGCGCGCTGATCTCCCTGGCTTTCTTCCCCAAGATGGTGGCGCTGGTGGGTGCCGCGCCGCCGCCCGTCGTAGGCGCGATGCTGCTGCTGGTGGTCTCCTACAACCTGATCGCCGGCATGCAGATCATCATGACGCGCATGATGGAGGCGCGGCACACCTACATCATCGGCATCTCACTACTGTTCGGCCTGACCACGGACGCCATCCCGGGTGCCTTTCGCGATCTGCCCGGCTGGCTGCGGCCACTGTTCTCATCGGGGCTGACGTTGGCCACGGTGCTGGTGGTGCTGCTGAACCTGATCTTCCGCATCGGCACGTCGCTGAAGCACAAGATTGTGCTGGACCCCAACGCCGAAGACGTCGACAAGATCTACGACTTCATGGAAGAATCCGGCGCCCAGTGGGGTGCCCGCCGCGAAGTGGTGGAGCGCGCGGTCAGCGCCCTCGTGGAAGGCTACGAAGTGTTGGCCGGTGAAGGCCTGGCCGAAGGGCCCATCACCGTGCAAGCCACCTTCGATGAGTTCAGCCTGGACTTGAACCTGCGCTACGAAGGCTCACTGCCCGAGATCGGCCGCAAGGCGTTGTCGCCCGAAGAAGCCCTCTCCGGCGGCATCTCCACCGCGTCGATGGCGGGGCTGCTCCTCAGCCGCTTAAGCGACCGGGTCCGCACCAAGTCCTCGGGCCGGACCTGCGAGCTCGACCTGCATTTTGAGCATTAGGCGCCACGGCTGCTTGGCCGCCTAGCAGGCTGCGTGCTGCTGGCAAGCCATCAGCCGCGGGCGATTTCCCGCATCGCCTGGCTAAACCGGTCGACATCCTGGGTGGACGAATAGATGTTGGGCGTGACGCGGATGCAGTCAAACTCACCGGGGATCACCCGCGTCCGGACGTGGATGCGGTACTTGTTTTGCAGGACCTCAGTGATCTTGGGCGCGGGCATGCCGTCGATGCTGACGGCTCCGATGCCGCAGGATTGTGCCGGGTCGTCGGCGTTACGCAGGATGATGCGCGGGGTGCCACGGATGGCGCTTTCCCAGCGGCGGCGGAGGTAACGGAGACGCTCCTGTTTGCGCTCCGCGCCGAGGCCGCGATGGAAGGCCAGGGCGTCCGCAATGGCGTTGCGCATCGCGACGGGCTGCGTGCCGACGCCTTCAAACTTGCGGATGTTCGCGGCCATAGAAGACGGCGTGGCCAGCAACGGCCAAACGCGCGGGATCAGTTCGCGCCGCATGTAGAGGAAGCCGGTGCCGACGGGGGCGGTCAGCCACTTGTGCAAGCTGGTCGAATAAAAGTCGCAATCGAGATCGTCGCGCTTGAACTTCAGGTGCGCGAAGCCATGCGCACCATCCACGATCGAGTAGATCCCGCGGCGCTTGGCCTCCCGGCAGATGTCGCCCACCGGGAAGATCTGCCCGGTGGTGAAGGTCATGTGTGAAACCAGAATGGCGCGGGTCTTGGGCGTGACGTTCTTCCAGAACAGTTCGGCCAGGTGCGCGGCACTGGGCGGGGGCGTGGGGTAAGGGAACTTCTTCAGCACGATGCCGTCGCGGGCGGCACGCTGCTCCAGGCTGGTGATCATGCTGGGGTAGTCTTGCGTCGTGGTCACCACCTCGTCGCCACGCTTGAAATCGAGGCCCAGGATGACGTTGTGCAACCCTTCGCTGGTGTTGCGTGTGATCGCCAGCTCCTCCGGGTCGCAACCGAATTCGTGCGCCAGCTCCGTGCGGACGATCTCCGTTTCCGGCAGCAGCAACTCGTCCACATAGTGCGAGGGCGACATGTTGGTGACGGTCCAGTAGCGCTCCATCGCCTCCTGCACGATCTTCGGGGCCGGACACACGGACCCGTTGTTGAAGTTCAGCAGATTGCGGTCCACCGTGAAGGCCATCCGGGCCTGCATCCAAAAGTCTTCGTTGGAAGCAGTCTCGGTGGGCGTTTGCCCCTGGGCGGTTTTCACCGCGGCAGCCACGGTAGCAAGCAATTGTCGGCGCGTCATCTGTCTATCATGCCAAGCACGGGACCCCATGCAGCTACCTTTGGGGGTAACCACCAGAGATCCCGCGCTGATCGCCCGTCGTGCAGCTATCTACTGTTGTGCCGCCGTCACCGGCGCCGAAGGTACCGCCATTGATGTGAAACCGGGACGCATCAGCCCCACCGTCGCCGTGGCGCGGTAGCTTCCGGCATTGCCGGAGAGTCTCAAGGACAGGCGAAGCAGGTCTACCCCAGCGGGCCATTGTAGTGGGAGGGTTTGTGCGCCCTGAACGGCGGCCGCCCAGTTGCCAAGCACCACCGGGGGCATTTGGATCGGAATCTCGGTCTGAGCGGCTTTCGGGGAGACGGGAGTGATGCTCGCAGAGTCGATCTGCAGCCCGATGACGCCACTGGGTCCCCAGTTCTTCAGGGAAACGGTGACCGATTTTAAGTCTGGGGCCAACACGACAGACGGAATCGTGATCTGCGTGCCACCGATAGGCCCCAACTTGGCCACGATCTCCGCTGGCCCGGTGGCTGTCAGGCGGTGGGGATTCTCCGAGGTGGTGACACTTCCCGTGAATCCGGCAAAGCGGAAGCCGCTTAAGGGGCGTGCCTGCAGGAGTACCGTGCTGCCTGCGGGAACCCAATTGGTGCCAGTTGCGCTGGACCCCACAAGCACCGGTAAGCCGGTATCAGGTAGCTCATTCCGAGTCGTCACGGAGTACTGCGTCTGGTAAATCGGCTCCAGGGTCGCGTTCGCCGTGGTCTGGACGTATGTACGGGTACGTGAAGCCACCCCGTCGGACCACTTGAGGAAGACGAACCGGCGATCGGGGCCTTCTAACATTGCCGCAGCCGCCAGCGCTGAACGGGTTCCGGGAGTGACTGTTACTGTGGCGGGCAATGTCGTAGGATTGCCGTCAATGCTAACCACGCGCAGCCCCGCCGGGAGCGTCGAAGTGATCATCAAGCTGGGGTTCGCCACGAATTTG
>JBIKMK010000418.1:0-4499 GCA_044359315.1 Bryobacteraceae bacterium
TGGCGAGACTTTGTGTCATCCGTTTTTTAATAAAAATTGAAATTCCTTAACCTTAAAACCGACAAAACACTGTTGAGCTGGCCCAAGGGCGGCGAAACAACTCGGGTTCTTCAGTTGGGGAGGCGAACGAGGGGTAGGGTCCGCAAAAAGGGTTTGCCCCCGCTAGGAGGGCGTCCGGACAATGTCGCGGTTGGCGACCATGTTTGCCAGTATAGCAAGATTAGCGCTGCTAATCTAGCCCTGTGACAAAATCGTGACGATACAGACGTATAACGGCCACCTGGGATGGCCGGTTGCTTCAACAGGGGGAGGAAGGGCTATTGGCTGATAGTGGCGGTGGAGTTGGAGTTGTTGGACGTGAGTCCCACAGCGGCTCCGGAGGCCGCACCGGCGACGACGACGCCGGCGATGATGACCTTGGTGGACGCAGCGGCGGCGGTGGCTCCGGCGGCTCCGGCGGCGCTGGCCGCGGCCTGGGCAATGACGGAAGCGGTCTGGACTTGGATGACATTGCCGCCGGCCGCAGTGCCCTGGATGGAGACCTGCTTGCCCACGGAGGATTGAAGCAGCTTCAGCGTCTTGCCGTCGGCTTTCAATTGAAACTGGGTGCCGGTTTGCGCGTCAGCCAGCCAAAGCTCACCTTTGAGAATCCGCACCTGGCCCGCCAAATTCACGCCATTTGACGGCGCGCTGCCGCCCTCTAGCGTGGCGGAGGTTCCGGGTGCCAGTTGCGCCAGCAGGACGCCTTCACGATTGGTGACGCGCGCCGGGCCGGTGACCAGGGCGTGGCCCGCTTCAAAGCTCAGGTGATCGGCGTGTACCTGCATCCGGCTGCCGGGGGCCAGATCCGCGCGGCCGCCGCCCTTCACCAGCACACGAGCCGACGTGCCGGCAGACTCAACCACGGCGCCATCGGTGAGCGTGCTGCTGCCCGCGACGGGAAGGCCCGCCACGCGGAACGCACCATCGGCGGTGGCGATGCCGACGGAAACAGGCCGGAGCGCGGCTTTCTCCGAGGCAGTGGCCGTCAGCCCACTCATCAAAGTGAACGCAAAAACGAGATGGAGGATCATGGCATTGGTACTCATTCTGGTGTCTCTTCGGCAAAACTCGCGGATCTCTTGATGGATTCGCGCCAGCCGCCGATAGAAAAACAGGTGAGCCGGATTTCTGTACCGATGTTAGACCGCGCCTTCTGGGCGGCTGCACTGTTGATCGCCCTGGTGGGGTTGACGGTGAGCGTTCCGGTGGCGACCCTGCGTTCGCCCACCGGGCTGCGGCCACAGGCCTCGCCGGTGCGGGGCTGGATCGCGGAGGCCGCTGAAATGGAAGTGGCCGGGCGGTTGCCCCAGGCGGAACAACTGCTCCACCAGGCGGCTCGGGCCGATGTCCGGTATGAGCCGGCGTGGGCGCTGGCCAGCTTCTATCTGCGCCAGGCTCGCCAGCAGGAGTACGAGAACTGGATTCGGCGGGCCGTGGCCATGAGTTATGGCGACCGCTCCGCTCTGTTCACGCTGGTGGCCGATTATGGCCCCCCGGACGCCCGGGACCGGCTGGCGGCGGCGGTTCCGGATCTGGCATTGACCCGTTGCGAATGGCTGCTGAATCACGGCCGGGCCGGCGAGGCGTTGCGGTTATGGGAGCAGCAGTATGGTTCGAAACCACTGCTGGTGAATGGCGAATTGGCCGACCGGCCCCTGGGCCGTGGGTTCGATTGGCGGCTGGGCGCACCCAGCGGCGTCACTGTGGGCGTACTCACTTCGCCCGGGCATCCAGGCCAGTTGGAAGCGGCTTTCTCCGGTGAACAGCCTGATGCGGGAGAACTGCTGAGCCAGCATCTGGCACTGGAAGCGAACCGGCGCTACCGTTTGTCTTACGACATCAAGTCCGACGTCCGGCTGGCGGGTATCCGCTGGGAGATCGCCGACCCGACCCAGAAGCGCAATCTGCTGAGCGAAGCGCCGGAGCTTTCCGCTGGACCGCAATGGGTCCGGCGTCAGGTAGACTTTTCGACACGCGCCGCCGGAGAGTTTATGCGCCTGGCGCTGGCGTGGCGGCGGCGTCCGGGAGAAGTCCGGCTATCCGGCACGTTGGCGCTGCGCCGCCTGTCGATTGAGCCAGTGGATCAACGGGGTGCGCCGTGATCTTTCTGGGCGGTCTGTTTTTGGCGCTGGCCGCGCCGGTGATGTTAACGGCGTGGCGTGGAGCGCAGGCCAGCGGCTTGCTGCCTGTGGCAGTGGCGGCGGGCTGGTTTCTGCTGGCCGGTGCTGCCGCCATCCGCGCCTGGGTGCGGCAGTGCCCGGCGGAGTTGGATTGGCGCACAGCCGCACTGTTGGCGTTGCCTGCGGCCGGGATCCTGCAACTGCTGGCCCACACCACCCAACATCGCGCGGCCACGGGCGATGAAGTTGTGATCTGGCTGGCGCTGGCCGCCTTGTTTGTGGCTGCCCGCAGCATCCTGTCGGACTTGAACATCCGGCGCTTGTTTCTGGATGCCACGCTACTGCTGGGCGTGGTGGTGGCCTTGGCCTCCATGGCGGGCTGGAGCCCGTTCCCCAACCGCAACCATCTGGGTGCGTTCACGGAGCTGATTCTGCCGCTGGCGATGGTGCGGGCGGCGCAGGAGCGGCGTCCGGTCTTCTATTTCGCCGCCGGCATTCTGGCGGCCGCCGTGGTGCTGGGCGGGTCCCGGGCGGCGATTGCGCTGATGGCGGCTGAAGCGCTGGCCTTGATCTGGCTGTTGGGCGAGCATTCCTGGCGCGCGCGCGGCCTGACACTGGGCATCGCCCTGGCGGTGTTGGCCGTGGCCGGTGTCGCGCTGTGGCCGCAGATGGCGGAGCGCGGCGATGGCGACCGCCGGGCGATCTACGCGTCTACGTTGGCGTTGATCGCGGACCGTCCGCTGACCGGGTCCGGCCTGGGCAGCTATGAGACGGCCTACCCCGCCCACGCCCGCTTTGACAATGGCCTGATTGTTGACCACGCCCACAACGACTGGTTGGAGTGGATGGCGGAGGCGGGCGTGCCGGCGGTGCTGCCTATTCTGCTGCTTGCTGTGTGGTCGGCGCGCGAGGCGTGGCGGCAGCCCTGGGCCCTGGGGGTGCCCGCAGTCTTTCTGCACGCCTTGGTGGATTACCCGTTTCATAAGCCCGCGCTGGCGGCCTGGGTGCTGGTGCTGGTGGCGGCGATGATTGCGGGGCGGCGGTCACTGGCTTGGGTCCACGGACCGCCAGGAGAGCGGGCCACCACGACGACGCCCGAGACGGTGCCTTCCAGCGTTCCCGTGCTGGCCCGTCATTCGGTGATCGAACAGACGGCCGCATTGACCCACTTATCAGCAGCTGGGCCGCTTCCCACCGTCGTGCTGGAACATCTGCCGCCGGTGGTGGACCACCCGGAACCCGTCCTGGAGGCCGCCCCGCCGCCCGCACTGCACCGCACACACGAGCGGCGCGTGCGCGAGGCCCCGGCACGCCAAGCCGATACCGGACCCAGCGCGGCTACTGCGACCGCAGACGCTCCAGTTGACCGGCCAGTGAGGCGAGAATGTCGGCACCCAAGGGTACGCGGAGCACGCCCGCGGGTGTGAACTGCGCGCCGGGCGTCGCCTGCAGCAGCTCCAGCAGCCGTTGCGGGTCCACTTTGCTTTCCTGGTGGAACTTGATGTGGGCGACACCGCTGCGGCGATCGATGGTTTCGATGCCGATGGATTCCGCCAGGCTCTTCACCAGCGCGAACTCCACCAGCGTGCCCAGTGCCTCCGGCGTCGGCCCGTAACGGTCGGCAAACTCAGCCAGCGCCGCCGTCGCCTGATCCCGCGTCTTCAGGTCGGCCACGCGCTTATAGGCGCGCAGCCGCTGGTGCTCATCGGCGATATAGCTGGCCGGAATGCGGATGTCGAGGCCGAGGTTGAGCGTGGAATGAACCTCGGGCGGAATCTCTTCGCCCTTCAATTCGCGCACGGTCTCTTCCAGCATGCGGACATACATGTCGAAACCGACATCGGCGATGTGGCCGTGCTGTTCGCCGCCCAGGATGTTGCCCGCACCGCGCAGTTCCAGGTCCAGCGCCGCAATCTTGAAGCCGGCGCCTAGGTCAGAGAATTCCTTCAGCGCGGCCAGGCGCTTGCGTGCGATCTCAGTGAGCTCTGTATCGGGCGGCACCAGCAGATACGCATACGCCCGGCGATTCGACCGTCCGACGCGTCCACGCAACTGATAGAGCTCCGAGAGGCCGTAGTTCTGCGCATTCTCGATCAGCATCGTGTTGGCCAGCGGGATGTCGAGGCCGTTCTCGACAATCGTGGTGCAGACGAAGACATCAAACTCGTGCCGCATGAAGCCCAGCAGCACTTTCTCCAGCGCTTCTTCGCCCATCTGCCCGTGACCGACGCCGATCTTGATATCGGGCAGCATTTCCTGGATGGAGGCGGCTCGCGCAAAGATCGAGTCGATCCGGTTGTGCACAAAGTAGACCTGCCCGCCGCGCTGCAATTCCTG
>JBIKMK010000419.1:0-4497 GCA_044359315.1 Bryobacteraceae bacterium
GTGACCGGGTTGATACGCAGTGTGCCGTCGAACCTGCGGTTGAACTCACGATCCGGCAAATAGCCATCCCTGGAAACCTTAAGCTCGTAGATACCGGGAGGCATGCCCGTTATGACATAGCGGCCTAATCCATCTGAGAGGGCTTCAAAGCGCCCGCCAGCCGATTCAGCGACCACGAGTGCACCTGCGACCGTGCCCGCTTGACGGTACTTCTCTGTAGTTTTTAAGACCTTCCCGACGATTCGGAGACTACCACCCATCAGTTGACTGCGCATCGCCTCAAGGATGTGCTCGTTATTGGTGAGCTCAAATGAACTGGAGCAGGAGTCGACACTGTACTTCGGCCCATTGGTGATAATCACGTACCGTCCGCCAGCCTTGAGCCGAAAGTAGGCGCTCGTACCGACTGCGGTATCAATTTCCGCTTCGAGCTGGCCCGCAGGGACATTCTGTAACGCCTCCTCTATGGCCACGCGCGCCGGGCCCGTCCCCCAACCCTCGCCGCTGTCACGCAGAACGCGGGCCACAAAGATCACCGACTTGCCGCCTATCGCACGGCATGGGTTTGATCCGCCCAAGCAACCGCACGCGAGCATCGACGCCGCAGAGAGAAGCAGTGGTACGACCAGCCGCAGAGTTAGTAGAACCATGTCATTCAGACTCGCTGAATGTCCAAAAAGTTCCAGCGCGGTCCCACTCGCCTACCTCTTCAGCGCCAGCGTCAACCCATCACCGATCGGGAGCAGGCAGCTCCAGACTCGGTCGTCTTGGGCGACGAAGCGGTTGACTTCGCGGAGGGCGACGGTGTCGGGGTCATCGGAGTGTTCCTCCAGGATCCGGCCGGACCAGAGGGTGTTGTCGATGGCGATTAGGCCACCGGGGCGGAGGAGTTCCAGGCAGGATTCGTAGTAGCCCAGGTAGTTGGTTTTGTCGGCGTCGATGAAGGCGAAGTCGAAGTGGCCGGCTTGGTGAGCGTCCAGCAGGCCGCGGAGGGTTTCCATGGCCGGGGCCAGGCGCAGGTCGATTTTGGCGGACACCTCCGCTTCCTGCCAGTAGCGGCGGGCGATCCGGGTGAACTCTTCCGAAACGTCGCAGGCGATCAGCAGGCCTTTGGCGGGCAACGCCCGGGCGACGGCGATGGAGCTGTAGCCGGTGAACACGCCCACTTCAATGGCGCGCGTGGCGCCCAGCATCCGCACCAGCAGACCCAGAAAATGGCCCTGCTCCGGGGTGATCTGCATGCGGGCACGCGGGTGGAGGGCGGTCTCTTCCCGGAGGCGGCGGAGGTAGTCAGGCTCTTCCGGCGAAACGGTCCGGATGTAGTCCACCAGGGCGTCAGTGAGCGGGAGATGGGCGTGGGACATCGTGGGAAGCGTAGCACGGGCGGGTTGGGGAGTCTCGCGGGCGGCGGAAATATCGATGAATGAGTCGCACACTAGGGTTGAAGCATCTCCGATTTAGGGCAATTCTGCCGATCAGACAAGCTGACGCCGGAGCCTCTGGGCGATGGTGTTGCCAAGATGGACCTCGGCGTTTAGAATTACCTTTCCAGGTTGTTTTGTGAATCTCGGTACGCATCACACTCCGCGACCCATTGATGACGGCGATCCGCTGGCGCCCCAGCGGGAAGCCGCCATGTTCTATGGGCTGTTTTTGCGCGGCCACGCGGCGGAAGACCTGCGCCGGGACATTGAGTTACCGAAAGATCTGGTCGATAAGATGTTGCAAAGAAAGCCCTACGAGGATTCCTTCAAGGATTCCATCGAGCGCGTCTATCAATATCGCCGCAAGGTGCTGGCCATCTTTGATGAGCTGGTGACCAACCAAAAAACCCGGCTGCGGTTGCAATAGGCCTCCGGGTACGGCCCGCGGGCGTCAGGTGGCGCAG
Organism: Bryobacteraceae bacterium; assembly: GCA_044359315.1. GTDB lineage: Bacteria > Acidobacteriota > Terriglobia > Bryobacterales > Bryobacteraceae > JAPKYZ01. The sequence goes on from JBIKMK010000419.1 coordinate 1,889, forward strand.
GCTATCAGCCTGCAGCGGGACTTTCAGTCCCGCCGGTTCATCGCAAACACCTGAAACCAAAGAATCTTCCAACATGCCCGGGAACCCGGGGCGGAATGAATTCCGCCTGCAGGCTGACAGCCTGCGCCACCGCGAATCCTCTAGGCCAAGGTCAGCAGCAGATCCGGCGTTGCGCCGGCCACTGCCTGCCACGCGACGCTGTGATCGAACGTGACCAGCCGGGCATGGTGATGCAGGGCAAGGGTGGCGAGGTACACGTCGGTCACCTGAGACGGTCCAGCGATGAGGGCCGGGAGGATGAGACTGGAGTCGGATAACGAAACGGAGTCCGGCCAGAAAACGTGCGTCAACCGGGAAGCCTGTTTCATCGCGGCCAGCGTGGTGATGACTTCGGCTGGAGTGAAAGGCCCACCCCGGTACTTGGGCTGGGACAACACGCGGATGAAGCCGTTTTCCGTCAGGGGGCAGGTGGCCCAGCTGTCTCCCGCGCAACGGTCGAGCCAGTTATGGACAGTATCGTGAAACACATGGGCCGGGTCGGCCACGGCGATGAGGACGTTCAGGTCGAACAGCCAGGTCACGCTGCCCCTGAGCCACTGTTGTCCAGGTCCTCCAGCAGCTCGGCCACATGCTGGCTGGTCACCGGCAACGCTCGCGGACGGGCGGGCAGCAGGGGGAAGCCGCTTCGCGACTGGAGCGTGGTGGGCGCAGGTGCCAGCCCTTTCCAGGCAAGGTCCGAAATCACTCGGGACAGCGTCTGGTGACGCGCGGAGGCAAGCGCCTTCGCCGTCCGCAGAAGTTCCTCATCGAGGTCGATCGTGGTGCGCACAGCGCTATTTTAGCATCTGATGCGTTGATGTGATCGCATCAAGAGTCGGCGCCTCCGGGAAGCAAGCAGGTTCGTCTGCCCCGCCAAATAAGACCCTGCTAGGAACACGCCGGGAGTCGTCGTCCGACAAATGGACCCGATCACTGGAACGTGGAGTCTTTATCTCCATTCTTTCCGCGAGTTACGGCTGGAAATAGGAAAGATCATCGTTTCGTCCTCACCCAGCATGAAATGGTGCGGGAACGAGAGCTGACCATCATCGCGCAGGACCCTGGGGTTCGTGTGCATGGGCGGATTCTTACCGCGCGCGTACGGATTCCGCACGAGGAACTGGCCGCCGGACCCCGGGGATCGCGCGTGCATGTAGTGGACTACGATTCCAGCACCCATTCCCTCTACCGGCCGATGGGTCCGGCCACCGGAGACCCGTTCCGGACAGCGACTAGTGCGGAACTGCTCAGCAACCCGCACTTCCATGCCCAGAACGTCTACGCCATCGTGATGCGGACGCTACAGCGATTTGAGGCGGCGCTGGGCCGGCGGGTGAGCTGGAGCTTTGGCGGCCATCAGATCAAGGTGGCGCCGCATGCTTTCGCCCTGGCCAATGCCCTGTATTCGCGAGAGCACGAGTCGCTGCTGTTCGGCTACTTCCCGGCGGCGCGCGGGCGAGGCATCGTGCATACCTGCCTGTCGCACGACATTGTGGCTCATGAAACCGCGCATGCACTGCTCGATGGCCTGCGGGAACGCTATACGGACCCCTCCAGCCCGGACCAGGCGGCCTTTCACGAAGGCTTTGCCGATCTGGTGGCGCTGCTGAGCGTCTTTTCGCTGCCGGAAGCCATGGCGGCGGCATTGCCCCGGCGCGCTCCGGCCACGGGGTGGAACCTGCGGGAGAACGCCGCGCTGGGCCTAGCCCGGCAGTTTGGGCGGGAGCTTTCCGGATTGCGATCGCAAGCCCTCCGCCGGTCCGTCGCGCTGAAGCCGTCGCGGCGGCTGCTCCAACAGCCACAGTTCCAGGCCCCCCACCGGCGGGGCGAGATTCTGGTGGCGGCCATGATGCAGGCCTTTCTTTCCGTCTGGCAGCGGCGCGTCGATTCCGCCCGGGCGCGGACCCGGACCCAGGTGGCCGGGGAAGGGGCCTGCGTGGCCGGGCATCTGCTGACCATGGCGATCCGGGCGCTGGACTACGCCCCGCCCACCGACATCGAATTTGGCGACTACCTGAGCGCACTGCTGACCGGCGACTTTGAAAGCTACCCGCAGGATACCTACTACCGGTTCCGGAGCGCGTTACGCGGCAGCTTTGCCCGGTTCGGCATTCAGCCGACATCAGTCGGGACGGCTGAAGAACCGGGGATCTGGCAGCGGGCCGGCGGTGAGTTGGACTACCGGCGCACACACCTGGAAGCGCTGCAGCGGGACCCCAATGAGGTATTCAACTTCATCTGGGACAACCGCGGCCCGCTCCGGCTGTGCGAAGAGGCGTTCACCCGGGTGCAGTCGGTGAGGCCCTGCGCCCGGGTGGGCCCGGATGGGTTTGTGTTGCGGGAAACCGTATCGGAGTATGTCCAAGTGCTGGAAGCCGAAGCCGGTGAACTGGCGCAACTGAGCGCGGCGGTGGAGAAGCCCGCGGACATGCCCGACACCCTGCCGGTGAAACTGCTGGGGGGCGGTGCGCTGGTGTTCGACGAAGGTGGCCGGTTGAAGTATCACATCCACAATTCGCTGTTGAATGGTCCGCGCCAGACTCGCCGGTTGCGGCACTTGTGGCAGAACG
>JBIKMK010000420.1:0-4495 GCA_044359315.1 Bryobacteraceae bacterium
AGCGGCGGCGGGCATGGCGGCATTGGCTGCCTTTGCAGCCTTGCTGCTGTTGCTGATGCCTTCCGAGGCTTCTGCGGCGGAGCCTCCGCGCACGCCACCGGCGGGCGTTCCCCCACCAGCAGAGGGCGGCGGCGGCGCCGCTGGGCCCGCGTTGCGCGATCTGTTTGGACGGCTGCAGGGCCGGATGTCGAGCGGCGTGCCGGCTTCACCAGCCAGCGCCATGAACGAATTATTGGTGCTGATTGATGAAGCAGAGCAATCCGTGCGGTTGGTACCGGGTGGCGACCTGCTGGTGTATGTACTGGAACTGCTGAAGCACTTGATCCAGGAGCAGCAGCAACAGGCTTCTCTGCCACCGCCCGTTCCTCCGCGTGGCATGACGCCGCCGCCTGCGGGAGGCTCGGGTTCATCGGGTAGTGCCGGGGGGAGCGGCTCGGCCGGTACGCCACCGGCAGCCGAACCGCCGTCCGGCAGTCCACCATCGGGGTCGCCCCCTTCGGGCAGCCCACCGTCGGGATTACCGCCATCTGGAGGTCGTGGGGCCGGAACAGCACCACCATCCACAGCACCACCATCCGGAGCACCACCTTCGGCCACGCCGCCAGCGTCCGGTGGGGGGCGGTCGTTGGGACACGGAGGTGGTTCCGGTGGCGGAGGCGGTGCGGCGGCCTCGGCGGGACGATGGCCGATCATTTACGAGGAGATCGGCGGCAGCCGCCACTTCCAGATCTTCCCGGCTCCGGCGGTGGCCAATGGCAGTCTCTCAATTCTGTCGCCGGGAAACAGCGGGGCTATTCTGCGTGTGGCCACTCAGCCGGATGGCACGCGTGTGCTGCAGAACACCACCATGGGCAACCGGGTGGTTGCCGTAGTGGCTCCTTCCAGCCTGATCCCGGGCGGCTTTGTGCTGGTGTCAGGAGAACTAAAGAACTTCCTCGACGAAGATTTCTCTGATTGGCGGGCGCACAACCGGCGGCCGCATCTGGAGGATCTGGTGACGCCGTCGCTGCATTTCCGCTAGTAGTCTGACGCTGGATCGAGCGGCTTGAGTCACGGCGGGACGCGGGCGACGGCTCGCCCGTCTTGGCCGGCATGGGCTAGGTGACGGGGATGGCGGGAACGCTGACGCCCAACCGGGCCGCGCCGTCGGTCAGGTCTTTCCAGTTGCCTTCGGGGATATCGATGCCGGAAGCCAGGCGCTGTGCTTCGAGGCGCTTTTCGGGGTCACCGGCCATCAGCACTTCGGTGAAACCGAATGCCGGAGCGGTGGCCTTCATGATGGCCGTCAACGCCAGCATACGATTGTTGAACTCTTCCACCGGCATAAAGCGCGCGATGTCGACCGCGATGTAGCAGTGGCTGACGCGGACGGGCTTGGTCACGAAGCGGATGCCGCCCAGGTCGTTCGGCAGTGCGCCGCCGCCCAGCACGGAGCACAGGATCTCGACCATCATCGCCAGGCCGTAGCCCTTATAGCCGCCGAGCGGCGAGACCAGGCCGTTGTAGGCGGCCACGGTATCGGTGGTGGGGACGCCTTCTTTGTCCATCGCCCAACCGAGCGGGATCTCTGGCTGCTTGTTGATGAACGCTTTGAAGATCTTGTTGGCTGCGACGGTGGTGGTGGCCATGTCCAGCAGAAATGGCTCCTGCCCATCGTCGCCGCACGGCGGGACGGCCAGGCAGATGGGGTTGGTGCCGTACTTCGGTTGCTTACCCTGCCACGGGGACACGAGCGTGGAGGCGTTGCAGAAGACGAAGCCCAGCATGCCGTGCCGGGCGATTTCGCGGGCCCACCAGAAGCAGGCGCCGAAGTGGTTCGCTTCACGCGCGGTGACGATCGACAGGCCATGCTCTTTTGCGAGCCGGACGGCGTGGTCGCAACAGTTGCGCGCGATCACTTGACCCAGCGCATTCTCGCCGTCGTAGCTGAGACAGGCTCCGGATTCGCTCACCACCCGGCCTTCGCGTGTGGGATGAACGGTGCCCGCTTCGATCTGCTTCAGGTAGTAAGAGAGCAGGTGCACGCCATGCGAATCGATGCCCCGCAGATTGGCGGCAAGTAGCATGCGGGCGGTCAGTTCGGCATTCTCTGGCGGTACGCCCGCCGCCAGCAGCAACTCCTGAGAGAACGCCTGGAGCTGCGCGTGCGAGACTACCGGCATTCCTGCACTCGCGGGGCCAGATCGACGCGCTTGGGGAGCGTCTGGCCGTCCAACTTCTTCACCACCGATTGCACGGACTGGTAGCCGATCTGGAACGGGTCCTGCACCACCATCGCGTCGGCCACATGGTTCTTGCAGGCTTCATCCTGTTGGTCGCCGCCGTCAAAGGTCACTAAATGCACCTTGCCCGCGAGGCCGCGTGCCTGGATGGCCTTGATCGCACCCACGGAGCCGGGGTCGGCAGAGGCGAAGAAGCCCGCAAGGTCGGCGTTGCCGGTCAGCATGTTCTCAGCCGCGGCCAACGCTTTGGCGCGATCGGACATCGAGAACTGCCGCGCGGCAATCGTGATGGCTGGAAACTCTTTGCCGATGGTCTCTTCAAACCCCTTCTCGCGCTCCATGGTGGAGCTGGACCCCGGGGACCCCATCATCAAACCCACCTGGCCCTTGCCTCCGATGGCCTTGGCGAGCGCGCGTGCGCCAAGCGCTCCGCCTTCGTAGTTGTTGGTGGCAATGAAGCTGACGTATTCGTCGGAATCGACACCGGAATCGAACACGACGACGGGGATGCCCGCTGCCATCGCCCGATGCAGCGAACTGTTCAGGATCTTGCGCTCCGTTGCCGCCACGGCAATGCCGGAGACGCGCTGGTTGATCATGGAATCGACAATCTGGACCTGCCGCGCGTAGTCAGTCTCCGATGGCGCGCCGTTCCAAAGGATCTCCACCTTGAGGTCTTTACCCGCCGCGCGGACGCCCTCTTCCACCTTGATCCAGAACAGGTGCGAGGTGGCCTTGGGGACGACGCCGATGATGCGCTTCTGCTCGCGGTTGCAGGCCGGAAGAAGAAGCGCGCCGAGGATGAGGAGGGCCGCGAAGGGCCGATTACGAAGCAGTCCAGCCACCATCGATCAGGATATCCGTTCCAGTAATGAAGCCAGCATCGGGTCCGCACAAGAAGGCGGCGAGCGCGCCCACTTCCGCCGGATCGCCCCAACGGCCCACGGGCAGCTTGGCCAGGAATTGCGCGTTCTTTTCGGGGTCGTTCATCAGCGGCGTGTTCATCTCAGTGGCGAAGGGTCCGGGGGAGATGCCGTTGACGGTGATGCCTTCGGAGGCGAGTTCCAGCGCCAGGGCGCGGATCATACCGAGCAGCGCGGTCTTCGACGTGGAATACGCCGTGCGTCCGGCGAGTGAGACGTGGCTCATGATGGAGGTCATCATCAGGATGCGGCCATAGCCTTGGCCCCGCATCAGCGGGATCATGGCGCGGGAGACCAAGAAGACGCTGTTGACGTTGGCTTCCTGCACGTACTTCCATTCGGCCAGCGTGAACTCGTCCAGGTTCTTGCGCAGGTTGACGCCGGCGTTGTTGATCAGCAACTGCACCTTGCCGTACTTGGCGGCGATCTCTTCGCCCAGGCGCGCCACATCAGTTTCGTTGGAGACATCCGCCGTGTGGACCGAAGCCGTTGACCCGGCCGCCTCCACCTGCCGCACACTCTCATCCAGCGCGGCCTGATCGCGCCCCACCAGCGCAATCTGCGCCCCTTGTTCCGCCAAGGCCACGGCCATGGCCCGGCCCAATCCCCGGCTACCGCCCGTAATGACGGCGACTCGTCCTGCAAGCTTCTTTGACATGCGTTCTCGATTACATCATGCCGGGCAAGGGTGGCGCTAGAAGACGTCCTTCGATTCCAGATTCGCCTCCACCTCTTTGCGCAGCCGCAGCACCGGGCGAGTCTTCTTGTCGCGGACCAGGGGCAGTTGATCTTCACTGTGCTTGGAGCCTAGCTGGGAGGAGTTGCCATAGCTAGTCACCGCCACCGCACGGCCGCCGAATTCGGCCATCAGCACGAAGGTGTCGCCCATCATGGTGTTGCGGCTGGGTTGGGTGCCGGCGAAGTTCAGGACGCGGAAGGCACCGAGCGCGCCGGGTCCACCGCTGGCTGGGAAGTCGCTCGCGCCGCGCTTCAGGCGGCGGTAGTCGCCCCATGGGGCATCGGCCCGACCGTAGTTCTTCGCCGCTTCGGCGGCCGCGTCTTCGACAATCTTGGCCAACACTTCGGGCGCTTGCTTCAGGCCGCGCGGCGTCTCGAACGGCTGCTTCAAGTCGAGCGGCACGGCGAACTGCAACTTCGGCGCGATCAACTCAAACAGCAGCGCGCCGCGGCTGGACGCTTCGGTCTGGCGATCCCAGGCGGCGAGGATCTTCGCTGCTTCCTGCGCCTTGGCACTGCCGGACTTGCCGACAGCGGCCACGAGTTCATCGATCACGCGGTCAGCGAACTCAAGACGCGTCGAGTGCTTCTTGGCGACCAGTTCGTCGAAGC
>JBIKMK010000421.1:0-4493 GCA_044359315.1 Bryobacteraceae bacterium
CTGCTGAAGAGCATCGACCCCAAGCTGGAAGGGTTGATCGACTTCGGCTGGACGTCGATCATGGCCAAATATCTGTTCCTGGCCCTGCACTACGTCAATGACAACTGGGTCAAGAACTGGGGCTGGTCGATCATCCTGGTCACCATCGTCATCAACATTCTGCTGCTGCCGTTGAAGGTCTCCTCGCTGCAATCAATGCGCAAGATGGCGCTGGTGCAGCCGGAGATGAATGCCATCAACGATCGCTACAAGGGCCTTTCGATGAAAGACCCCAAAATGGCGAACAAGAACGAAGAGATCATGGCGCTCTACAAGAAGCACGGCGTCAATCCGGCGGGAGGATGCTTGCCGCTGGTTTTGCAGTTCCCGTTCCTGTTTGCTTTCTATGCGGTGCTGTCGGTGTCGATTGAGCTGCGGCAGGCCAGCTGGATGTGGGTGACCGATCTATCGCAGCCGGAAACGATCGCGATCCGGATTCTGCCGCTGGTGATGATCGGGACCCAGTTCTGGCTGCAGAAGATGACTCCGGCCACCGGCGGCGACCCGGCACAACAGAAGATGATGATGTTTATGCCGCTGGTGTTCGGCTTCATGTTCTACGGGGCTTCCAGCGGCCTGGTGTTATACTGGCTCACTGGTAACTTGGTTGGCATCGTCCAGCAATTGGCCTTTAACAAGATGATGCCTGCTCCGGCTGCGGCCACCGTGGTGAAAGCCCCGGCACCGAAGAAGAAGTCGAAGTAAGCGCAAAATTAAGCGAGCACGGGTATCGAATGAGCACTGTAAAGTATGGGCTAGCGGAAACCGGGCCCCGCATTGAAGCGTTTCTGGCCCCGGTGATCGCCAAAGCCGGATTTCAATTGACCGTGAAGGTGGCCAGCGGAGCGGGTGTGCACCCGGACTTTGAAACGCCGGACCTGATGGTCCGCTTGTCGGGTCCCGATGTCGATCTGGTTCTCGAGAATAAGGCTGAACTGCTGCTGGCGCTGGAGCATCTGACGCTGGAAGCGCTCCGTTTGCCGGCCGAAGACCATTCCCGGATCTGTTTTGACGCCAACGATTACCGCGTGCTGCGCGTGCAGGAACTGCGCATGTCGGCGCAAAGCGCGGCTGAGCGGGTGAAGAAGACCGGTCAGGCGTACTTCTTCAATCCGATGACCTCCCGCGAGCGGCGCATTCTCCACTTGGCACTCCGCGAGGAAAAGGAACTGCGCAGCGAAAGCGTCGGTGGCGGCCCATTCCGCCAGGTTTGCGTGTTGCTGCTGGATGCTCCGATGCCGCCGGCACCTCCTCCGCCGGTGCGTCAGCCGGACTTTGTGTCCCGCAATAAGTTTGGCGGACCGGGCGGCGGCCGCGGTGGTGATCGCGACCGTGGCCCGCGCCGCGATGGTGACCGCGGGCGTGGACCCCGCCGTGACAGCCGCTCCTAACTCCGCGACGATTGCCGCGATTTCCACGCCCATGGGCCGTGGCGGCATTGGCCTCATCCGGTTATCCGGACCTGCGGCGCTCTCAATTTCCGGTGGTCTGCTGCAGCAAGTCCCGGACTGGAATCCGCGCTACGCCCATCGCGTGATCGTGGTCGGCGAGGACGGTGCCAAGCTGGATGATGGGCTGGCGACGTGGTTTCAAGCCCCACAGTCTTACACCGGCGAAGACGTAGTGGAGCTGTCGCTTCACGGTTCACCCGTCGTTCTGAGGGCCGTGCTGGAGCGCGCTACGTCACTGGGCGCGCGACTGGCGGAGCCGGGTGAATTTACCCTGCGGGCATTTGTCCACGGCCATCTGGACCTTCCACAAGCCGAAGCCGTTCGGGACCTGATTGATGCCACCACGCTTTATCAGGCCCGGGTGGCGGCGCAGCAAGTCTCAGGCTCCGTTTCCCGCCGGCTGGCACCGCTGAAGGCCGAACTGATCGAGCTGATCTCGCTGCTGGAAGCCGGCATCGATTTCGCCGACAACGACATCGACGTGGCACCGGACGCCGAACTGTTGCGGCGGCTCAATCTGATCGAGCCGCAACTGGTCCGGCTGATCGATAGCTTTGCGTACGGCAAGCTGGTGCATGACGGTCTGACGCTGGCCATCCTCGGCCGTCCCAATGTCGGCAAGAGCAGCTTGTTCAACCGGCTGGTGGGGCAGGATCGCGCCATCGTCACCGACATCCCAGGAACGACTCGCGATGTAGTGAGCGAAACGGCCTCCATTGCCGGAATTCCGGTGAAGTTTGTCGATACGGCGGGGGTGCGCGAATCAGTGGATGTGGTGGAGACACTGGGCATTGAACGCAGCTGGCAGGCGCTGGCCGATGCCGACCTGACGCTGTTGGTGCTGGACCTGTCGCAGCCCCTGGAACCCGGCGATCACCAGTTGATTGCACGCGCCCGGGAGGCGGGGCGGATGCTGATCGTGGCCAACAAGGCGGACCTGGCACCTCGGGCGCAAATTTTGAGCGAAGCCATTCCGGTGTCGGCACTGACCGGCGAAGGTGTCGAGACTCTGCGGGAGGCGATCCTGGCGACGCTGAACCCGGACGGCATTCCGTCGCAGGAAGATGGCTTCATCACCTCGTTGCGCCATGAGCGGTTGCTCCGTGACAGCTGGGACTATCTGGACCGTGCGCGGCTGGCGGTGCAAGACCGCATTCCGCACGAGATGCTGCTGCTGGATCTCTATTCGGCGCTGCGTCCGATCGACGCCATCACCGGTGCCACCACCGCCGACGACATCCTGAACAACATCTTCGGTAAGTTCTGCATCGGCAAGTAGGCCGGGCTTGAACCATAGGTTCGCGGCACCGCTCCCTCGCGGTCACGGCTCGGTAACGCGTAGTTTCTACCGAGCCGCGCGCGCCAGCAAGCGGTCTCCGGGACTTCGCCACAGGCCGGAATGTATCTCGCGGCTTACTTCACCGCAGCCATGCCATCCCACTGCTTCGCCGCCCGGTCCAGCACTTCCAGCAAGTCTTCTTCCAGCAGATAACGCTGCTTCACCAGTTCACGGCCCGCGGCTAGCGTCTTGGCCAAGTACTCATCCTTGTCCTTGTACAACTGCGCCACCTTGGCGGCAGGGAAGGGGAACGTCGAACCCACCATGTCGAAAAACTCACCCGCCGCGCCGATCTGCTTGGTGCGGTAGTTCCAGCCGGTGTAGGTGGCCAGCGGTACGGAGATCTGAGGCAGGCGGATACCGGCGATCTCATTGCCGTTTGCATCCACTTGCGGAACCATCACCGGGAACGATCCCGTGATGGCGGGCGGCTCTTTGGTGACAATGCCCGAGGCCTCAAACTCCGGTCCGAAGTCGAGCCGGTAGACCTTATGCGGACGCGCCGGGGTCTTCACACCGGCCAGCGGCAGCGCAATCTTGTCATAGGCCACCAGTTCGCCCTTGCTCAGCAGAGGGTAAGCGGAGGGGGGCGGCTCTTTGCCGCTGGTAATCCAAGTGTTCAGCCCCACCAGCAGCGCGCGCATGGCGAAGCGATAGTCGTTGGAATTGGCCGCATACTCCGTGGTCGCATTGTGCGGGGGAGGGAACTGCCCGGCCCCGTGCTGGGTGCCGGTCAAGTAGTACCGGCGCGAACTGGCCGTCAACCCGGCATCGGCGGAGGCATCCTCTTTCAGGTGCGTCAGCGCGGCCCCACGGCCCCAATACTCGTAAGAACCATCGGTGTAGAAGATCTTCGGCTCGACGCCCGCCGCCTTGGCCTTGGCGCGAATTGCCTCGTCGGTGAACGGTGGCAGATCGCTGGGGTAGAGGAAGTTCAGCATGGGATGGCCGTCGCGCGACGCTTGCGCGAAGCGGTGATTGAAGCTGCCCCGGCCCGCCCCAGCCACATGCGCCCACACGGCATCAAAGACGATCCGGCCCTGCTCGTCGGCATTGAAGCCATCGTAGAGATACTTGCGCAGGAAGCGGCCGCTTTGGGACGTGCCCATGCCGATGGTCCGCTTGATGAAGCGGCTTTCGGCGTTCAACAGCAGGCCTTTGCCGCCGGGGTAGCGGAAGAAGCTCACAAGATCGCGGATGCTGGCCGTGCCCAGTCCGGCGATGCGCGGATTCTCGGCCGTGTAGACCAGGTCGTAAATGCGGCCCGGCTCAAACCCGGCGGCCATCTCGATGGCTTGGCCATTCTCGGTTACCTTGAAGGCGGAGGCCGGGATGGTTTGCCGCTCGCCGTCACCGGTGCTGCGGACGGTCAACTGAGGGTTGGCGACGATGGGATACGGCACGTGATTCCGGTCCCCCAGCCACATCCGGGTGGTGCGTTGCGTGGGGACGTACTCCGCGCGAACCGGTCCGCGGATGGGCTTGCCATTGTCGGTGGCGATTGGCGAATACATCCGTAGGCCATCTTTCGCCGAAGTGGGGATGTCCCACTGCCAGCCGCACCACAGCAGGGAAAAGCCTTGCTGCAACAGAAACTCGTCGCCGCGCTGGAACTGATTCAGCATGGCGCGCCCGCCGCGATTGGAGACCTCGTAGAGCAGCGT
>JBIKMK010000422.1:0-4492 GCA_044359315.1 Bryobacteraceae bacterium
CCGTTGCGGCCGGCCGTGGTGACGGTGCATGATCTGGCACCGTGGCGTTATCCGGCGAACAATCCGCGGGTACGGCAGCGGACTCCGTGGCTGCTGCGATTGAGGCTGGCGCGGTTTGTGATTACGCCGAGTGAGGCGGTGCGGCGTGAAGTGATCTCGGAATTTGGGTGGGCTCCGGAGCGGGTGGTGGCGACGCCGCTGGCCGCGCCGGCATGGATGCGTCCGCCGAAGGTGCCTCTTGTGGCGGAGAAGCCCTATTTTCTCTATGTCGGCGATGACATACCGCGCAAGAATGTCCCGGTGATCCGGGAGGCGGCGCGGGTGCTGGGGGTGGAACTGCGGGAGACGCGCGGCCAGGTGCCGGACGAAGAGTTGCCGGCGCTGTATGCCGGGGCGGCGGCGGTGCTCTATCCATCGCTGTATGAGGGGTTCGGGCTGCCGGTGCTGGAGGCGATGCAGTGTGGCGCGGCGGTGATTACGTCACGGGATCCGGCGCTGATCGAGACCGCCGGGGAGGGGGCGCTGGCAGTGGAACCCGGCGATTGGGTGGAGGCGATGCGGGCCATGATCGATCAGCCGGAGCGGCGGCGGGAGTGCCAGGAACGTGCCATCCGGCGTGCGGCCACATTCTCCTGGGCACGCACGGCCCGGGCCACGTACGATATCTACATTGCCGCGCTTCGTTAAAAAGGCTCTTGTCGTCTGCCCGGAATCTCCCTTCCCCATGCATGGGGGCGGCCCGCTGCGGACGGCCTCCATTCTGGAATACCTGCGCAAACGGGACTTTGCGGTCGATTTAATCCTGTTTGACGCGCCATCGGAACCGCCCGGGTTTGAGGATGTCCTGTCGATCAACCTGCCGAAGCATTCGCGGTCGCTGGCGGCGCGGCTGGCGCGGAATGCGATCCGGTTTATTCGCCAAGTGCCGCCCCTGGTGGATCGCTTTTCGGGTTACGAGAAGCTGATGGCCAAGTGGCTGGAGGGCCGGACCTACGACGTGGCGGTGATCGAGCATTTTTGGGCGGCGCCTTATGTAGACCTGCTGCGGAAGCATGCGGTGCGGGTGGTCTGCGATTTGCACAATGTGGAGAGTGTTTGGCTGAAGCGGATGCGCTTACCGTTTGTGTCAGCGGCGCGGCGGCTGGAGCACAAGCTGCTACCAATGTTTGACACGGTGCTGGTGACATCAAAGGAGGATGCGGCGCGGATTCCGGTGCCCTCGGTGGTGTATCCGAATGCGCTGCCCTACCGCGAGAAACCGGTGCGGCCGCCGGTGCAGGCGGGTCAACCGCGGATCGCGATGTCGGGGAATTTCGACTTTGCGCCCAACATCCAGGGTGCGCGCTGGTTCGCCCGAAACGTTTGGCCGCAACTGGACCATATCCCTTGGAAGCTGATCGGCCGATGTAGCGATCAAATGCCGTTTGGGGTAGCGACGGGGGCGGTGGAAGATGCGCTGCCGGAGCTGGCTCGGGTGGAGGTGGCCATTGTCCCGCTGCTGGCGGGGTCCGGGACGCGGCTAAAGATTCTGGAGGCATGGGCGGCGGGAACACCTGTCGTTTCCACGACGATTGGTTGCGAAGGGTTGGGAGTGACCAGCGGCGTGGAACTACTGATTGGGGACACTCCGGAGGAGTTTGCGGACGCTGTCTTGCGCTTGTTGGACAGCAAACACTTGCGGGCAGCCCTGGCGATCATGGGCCGGCGCCGGTACGAGCAGGAGTTTACCTGGCCCAAGGCCTGGGAGAAGTTGGATGAGGCGCGTGCACTATACTGAGAGCAAGCCATGCGGATAGCGGTTGACGCGCACGCCATCGGGCGCAAGTTAACGGGGAACGAAACCTACATCCGGAATATTATCCGTGAGTTGGCGCGTACGGACGAGGAATCGGAGTACGTGGCGTTTGTTTCGGCCAAGGGAGCGGAACGCCATATTCCGCAGCGGTTTGAGACGCGTCGCGTTTCGAACAACCCGTTTGTGCGTTTGGGCTACCAACTGCCGATGGAACTGGCGCGCCTGCAACCGGATCTGGTCCACGTCCAATACACGGCGCCGCTGGTCTGCCCGGTGCCGATCGTCGCCGTGGTGCATGACGTCAGCTATCTGGACCATCCGGAGTTTTTCTCGAAGTCCCGGGCGCTGCAACTGAAAGTGACGGTCGCCCGGACGGTAGGCCGCGCCGCCCGCATTGTGACGCAGAGTGAGTACTCCCGAAAATCGATCCTGCGTGTCTACGGAATTGATCCGGAGCTGGTGCATGTGATTCCACTGGGCGTCGACCCCTGCTTCCGGCCCATGGCCCGGGCGGCGGCCGCAAGTGGCGTACGCGCCTCTTGCGGCATCAACTTTCCATATGTGCTGACGGTGGGTGACTTGCAGCCCCGGAAGAACCAAGTGGGCTTGGTGCGGGCCTTCGCTGAACTGCTGAAGGCACAGCCGAGCTTGCCGCACCATTTGGTTTTGGTGGGCAAGGACAACTGGCACGGGCAGGAAGTCCGGGAGGCGGCCCGCCGGTCGGGTGTGGCGGAGCGGATTCACTTTACGGGTTTCGTGACGGATGAGCAACTGCGGGAACTGTACTGCGGTTGCGATCTTTTTGTTTTCCCGTCATTTTATGAAGGCTTCGGGCTGCCGGTACTGGAAGCTATGGCGTGCGGACGGGCGGTGGCCTGTTCGAATGCGACTTCACTGCCGGAAGTGGCCGATTCTTCGGCGCTGCTGTTTGACCCGCTGTCGATTCCCGAGATGGTGCGCGCGATGCGGGATCTGCTGGTGGATGCGGAGTTGCGGGCGCGGATGGAGCGGTTGGGCTTGCAGAACGCGGCCCGGTTCAGCTGGGAACGGGCGGCGCGGTCCACGCATGAGGTCTATCAGCTGGTGGCGGGGCACCGGGCAGCGGCTACGTCGACGGCTCCGGTGAATTCCGCGTCGATGGTGCGCCGCCCGTGAGAGGTCTGTGCCTTCTGCTGGTGCTAGCCGCGGCGGCCCGCGCGGATGAAAGTCTCCGCTACGTGATCAACTGGCCCAGCGGGTTGAGCCTGGGCGAGGCGCAGTTGGAATCGCGTGCCGTCAGCACCGGCAAGGATGCGCCGTCGCGCATGGAGTACAGGTTTTTCCTGGATGCGTCGGTGCCGGGCTTTACGGTGGCGGACCGGCTACGGTCACTGGTTTCTGACCGCCTGTGCTCGATTGAGTTCGAGAAAAAGATCCAGCACGGACTGCGCAAGGCCTCCGAAAAGATGACCTTCAAACCGGAGGCGGGCGTGGCGACGCGGGAGACGGTGGGTGGGGGCAAGAGCGACATCCCCATTTCCGGCTGCGCGCATGATGCGCTGGCTTATCTGTACCATCTCCGGAGCGAACTGGCGGCGGGGCGGCTACCGGCGGCGCAGACGATTCTGTTTGGCGCGCCTTATCAGATCAGCCTGCATTTTGCCGGCACCGAAGAGATCCGCGTGAACGATCAGCGCATTCCAGCTGACCGGCTGGAGGCGCGGCTGAAGGGTCCGGCTTCGCAATCAAAGTTTGAGCTCTACTTTGCGCACGACGCGGCCCGGCGGCTGCTGAAGGTGCGGGTGCCGCTGCCGCTGGGGTCGTTCAGCATGGACCTGGTTGACTAAAAGCCCACCGATGCGTCTCGCGTTTTTCTCTCCGTTGCCGCCGTCCAAGAGCGGAATCGCTGACTACTCGGCCGCTCTGCTGGGTCCGCTGGCTAAGCAAGCCCAAGTGGACGTCTTCCGGGAGGCACCCGGTGCGTTCGATCCGTCGCAGTACGACGCCATCGTTTATCAGTTGGGCAATAATCCGGATCACAGCTTCGTCTACGACTACGCGCTGAAGCATCCCGGCACGGTGGTGATGCATGAGGCGAATCTGCATCATCTGATTGCCTACCGGACGATCGGCGCGAACGACTGGGATGGCTATCTGGCCGAAGTGGCCTTTGACGGCGGCGAGCGGGCGCGGCGCTTTGGCGAACGGGTGCGGAAGCTGGAAGTGGGGCCGGATTACGAAGGCGTGCCGATGCTGCGGCGCGTGCTGGCGGCGTCGAAGGGCGCGATTGCGCATAGCCGGTTTGTCGCCGAGCAGTTGATGGCGAATGGGTTTGCGGGGCGCATGGCGGTGATCCCGCATGGCGTGTGGCTGCCGGAGATCGACCGGCTGGGCTATCGCTATAAGCTGGGTGTCGACGTCAAGGCACCGCTGATCGGCACCTTCGGCCACTTGAAGCCTTACAAGCGGATCGCGGAATCGCTGCGCGCGTTCCGGCGGCTGGTGCAGTTGATCCCCGAGGCCAAGTTCATCCTGGTGGGTGAGCCGCATCCTGAGTTGCGCCTGGATGATCTGGTGGTGCGACTGGGCCTGGAGGCGCATGTGCGCCACATCGGCTATGCACCGATTGACGACTTTACGGGCTATCTGGCGGCCTGCGACATCGTGCTGAATTTGCGTTACCCGACGGTGGGCGAAACCTCGGGCACGCTGCACCGG
>JBIKMK010000423.1:0-4490 GCA_044359315.1 Bryobacteraceae bacterium
CACGGGCGGTTCGGTATCCAATGCGCCGCCCGCTGCCGACATTATTGCGATGAGCTCCGCTACCACCCGAACGCTGAGCTTCACCGAGTCCGTGACCGACTTGTACTTCGCGTATATCAGCCTCAACGGCAACGGCTTCGTTTTCAATCGAGACTTTGAGATTGTCAGCCAAGGTCAGGGCTATTGGGGAAACGGCACGGCTGTGAAGCAGCTACTCGGACCTGGCCAGTACGCCCTCACCGGCACGTCCGGTGAGCCGCACGGCGTAATCCATTTCCTCGGATCGTACGACAGCATCACATGGTCTTCCAACGCCAACGAGGACTGGTATGGATTCACGGTTGGCGCAGGTGCCCGCACGGCCGCCTTGACTCCTGAACCGTCCTCCTTGGTCATGGGCGGATTAGGGTTGCTGACAGCCGCTCTCCTGCGGCGCCGATACTGACACGTATCCCTACCTGCGCCGCAGTGCCTCGGCTAAGCGAGTCCTGTGAGGCAATACATCGGCGCAGGTAGGGCCGGAGCCTTTGTCCTTCTTAACCTGATGCGGCAGCCCGGCTGTTCACAATGGGTGCAACAGGAGTCGTCGTAAGCCAAGAGTTTTGCTGCGCTGTCGCTACCGGTTTCTGCTTCTGACGAGTGTCCGCTAACGAGCGCGTCACCTGAATTGCTACCATCGGGACGACCAACCCAGATGGACCCTAGCACCTCGCGGCTCATGTGGCGCCGGCGCCATCCTCTTAAGAGCACAAATTGCGGACGTGAACTGCTAGATTTTAACGAAGCCGCCCTTTTGCGCCGCTTCACGGGCCGCATAAGCTGCTTCACTGGCGGCCCAGATTTCGTCGTGCGATAGCGTGGGCGCGGCGTTGTTGTAGGTGGCGTTCAGGTAGTCCACAAACAGTGAGCCCGCTGGCGGCAGCGGGACCGTGCGGGGTGGCGCGGTGCCGGTCATCAACGTCACCCCAGTGGAGCCCTGATACTCGACCACGCCCTTGGTGCCCGCAATGCGCAGGCGGTCGTCATCGTGCGTGGGGGCTTTATCCGGACGCAGATAGTCGCAGTTCAGCGTCGCGGTGCCGTTGTTGTCCAGCCGGTAGAGCACGGAGGCGGTGTTCTCGCGGACGCCCAGTTCCGGCCAGCCAATGCGGGTTTGGAAGGCGGCGCATTCCACCAGCTTGCGGCGGCTGGCAAACATCATGGTGTCGATCATGTGGATGCCTACCCAGGGGATGGTGCCCGAGTAGCTTTCCGCCCGGTTCTTCCAGCCCGAATCGGCCCCCGCCTTATAGGACTTCTGCCCCTGCAACTGGACCACTTCCCCGATCTCGCCAGAATCGACCACGGCGCGCATCGCCAGGAAGTGCGGGCGGTAGCGGAGCGGCAGCATCAGGCCCATCTTGACGCCGCTGGACAGCACGGCTTTCTTGATCCGCACATAGTCTTCGCGCGTGCGGGCCAGCGGCTTTTCGGCCACAAGGTTCAACTTGCGTGAGACGCAGTCCAGCACCGCCGCTGCGCGCGCGCCGTCATCGGTGGTGACAGCCACGACGTCCAGCTTCTCCTGATCAAGCATCTGCCGGTGGTCAGTGTAGTGCTTGGCACCGCTCCACTTGGGGTTGGGCTTCGCGAGCGCGTAGCAAGCAAACTCGACGTCGGGCAGATCGCGCAGGTGATCGGTGACTTCCGCCGTGTGGCCATCGGCGCCGATAATCGCCACGCGGATCTTGCGCGGAAGGCGGATCGCCAGTGCGGCGCCCAGCAGTTGCCGCCGGGTGAGGTCAATTCGTGGCATCCTTCGGATTATGCCACTGCTGCTTCTTCTGCTGGGACTGGCCGCCTCCGGGTGGGCCGCTGAACCGACCGTACACGTTGTCTTGTGGTTCGACACCGAAGACTACATCACGCCGGAAGACGACGATGCCTGCCTGCGCCTGGCGCGGGATCTGAAGGCGCGCGGCGTCACGGCCACGTTCAAGATTGTGGGTGAGAAGGCGCGTATGCTGGAACAGCGCAAGCGCTTGGATGTCATCCAGGCCTTGAAGGGTCATGACATCGCTTACCATTCCGACAACCACTCCATCCCTCCCACTCCGGCGGTCTATCTGAAACCGCTCAGCATGGCGGAAGGGGCCACTGAATTTATGTTGCGTGAAGGCCCAGGGGCTCGCGATGTGATGCGTATCTTTGGCGTGAAGGTACTCTCCACTTATGGGCAACCGGGGTCCTCGTGGGGCCCGCAATCCCATGCCGCGTTGAAGCAGTTGGGTATCCCCAGTTATGTGGATGAAGGGCAGCACGTGGGGTTGAATAATCAACCTTTCTGGTATGGCGGGATGTTCTGGATGTTCAACCTGGGGCCGAACGCTATCCGGGTGGACATCAATGATCCCTCAAAGCTGGAGCCGACCCTGGCCAAGGCGGCGCAGCGTGTGGTGGAACTGCAGAAAGCAGGCGGCGGCGTCCTGCATTTCTGGTATCACCCCAATGAGTTTGTCACCACCGAATTTTGGGATGGCGTCAACTTCTCGCGCGGTGCCAACCCCGCCCGGGCCAATTGGAAGCCCGCCAAGCTGCGCAACAAAGAGAGCAGCGAGCAGACCTATCAGATCCTGAACACCTACGTGGAAAAGCTCCAGAAGCTGCCCGGCGTCCGCTTCACCAGTGTTCGCGAACTGATCACCCACTATCAGCCCGCCGCTCCGCCAGCACTTGCGCCAGAGAAGGCCCGGGCGTTTCTGGCGGCTGGTCTGACCTGGCATGAGAAGTGGTCTGCGGCGGAATTGATGGCGGCAGCGTTGGGGGTTCCCGGTGAAGTGGCCTCACCGGCGGCACGCCATCAATCCACACTGAAGCGCTCCGAGATCACGCGGGTGGAACTGGAAACCGCCATGGCGCAAGCCAAGCGGCACATCCGTGAGAAGCGACAGTTGCCGGCTCAAGTGTGGGTCAACTCGGAGACATTGTCGATCGGTGACTTCGCGGCCACCATGGCCCAGGCTCCCGATGGTGCGGGTCCGGTGCCGGTGCGCCGCGCGGTGCTGGCCTTTGAAAAGTATGTGGCCACCGACGCCTGCCGTCACTACAATTGGGTGATCCATCCGGAAGGCTTCTGCGCGCCGGAGCTTTATGATCTGGGCCGTCTGGAGGCCTGGACCATTAAGCCGGCCACGCTGAAGGCCGCCGGAGTGAGACAATCACGCTAACGAATGCATACTCGTCGACTTGCTTGCATCTTACTGGGACTCTGGTTTGGTGGATCCCTGTTTATGACCGCCGTGGCTATCTTCAACTTCCGGTCGGTAGACGCTGTGCTGGAGGAGCCCGCGAATCGCAGCACCTCCAGCATGGCCCAGGACATGGTGAAGAGGCTGGGCGGCAAAGGTGAGGCATCCCTGTTTCTGCGGCATCACGTGGCAGAGCAGAACCGCTTCTATTTTGAGCATTGGGGGTTAGCCCAGCTGGGCCTGGGGTTGCTCCTGTTCGCGATCCTGCTGTTTGGATCGGGGGGAAGCAAGCTGGCGATGGGGATGACTTTGGCGATGGTCGCGCTGGTGGCCACGGCTCAGTTTTTCGTCCTGCCACCGATTGTGGGCTTAGGCAGGGAAGTAGACTTTGTCCCGCGCGATGTACCCAACCTTCTCCGTGACCAGTTGAAGACATGGCACACCACGTACTCGGCAGTGGAGATCGTCAAGCTGCTGATTGGTGTGGGGTTGGCGGGGAACCTGGTGGTCAGCCGGCAGCGCCGGCGCGGGTCGAGTTCAGGGAACAGTGAAGAGTCGGAGTCACCCAGCGTCCCATCGCTCCGGCGACGTTCCTCCAGCAGCAACCCTGATTAGGCCCGGCCGCGCGACATCAGGGCTTCGTCAATCAATGCCAGCAGCGCCTCGCGGGATACGCCAGCGGGAAGCTCCGGGGCAGCGGCAGTATCTTCGGCCACAATGGGATTGCCCGGCTGCATGCGCGCATTGGAACTAATGCCGTAGCGGCTGCGGGATTCAAATAGCTTTTCCACTTCGCCGCGCGGCAGGAGGCGCGGGCCACCCAAGAGTTCCGCCACCAGATTGATGCGGGCGAAATGCTCCACGGTCTCCATCTTGAAGAAGGCATCCCACACGGTGCGGCCGTAGCAGACAGCGCCGTGGCTGGCCATCAGCAAGGCGTCGTAGTTGGGGATCAACGGAATCATGCCCGCCGTGAGGGCGGGCGTCCCCGGAAGGCCGTATTCGGCCAGCGGCACGGAGCCCAGGGAGATAATCACTTCCGGCAACACTGCCCGGTTCAGCGGCTTGCCCGCCACCGCAAAACCGGTGGCCACCGGCGGATGCACGTGAACAACGCCACCAATGTCGGGCCGCATGCTGTAGATCATCAAATGCATGGCGATCTCGCTGGTCCGCTCACCGCGGCCTGAAACCTTGTGGCCGTCCATGTTCACGATGATCAGATCGTCGGGCGTCATCATGCCCTTGGAGATCATGGTGGGC
>JBIKMK010000424.1:0-4484 GCA_044359315.1 Bryobacteraceae bacterium
GGACAAGACGCCGCACTCCATCCGCGCCGCCTTTGACCAGCCGGTCCATCAGGACTTACACGATGTGGTGATCCCCGGCGTTGTGCCAGACGTCAAGCCCAGCCGCCGTTTGCTCTGGACAGACCCGACGGACTGGATGCGGAACGTCATCAAGGTGCCAGGCGAGTTCGTCTACCGGCAGGTGATCTACGACGACGACAGTGAGCGGCTGATCACGCTGTTCTTGAAGTAGGGATCACCGCATGATCCCCGTGGAACGCCTTTTTGAAGCCCACCTAACGGTGAGCCAGTTGGACCGGGCCATGCGGTTCTATGGCGGCACGCTGGGCTTGGAACTGGCGCACCTGTACCGCGAGCGGGGGGTGGCGTTCTATTGGCTGGGTGGTCGTGGCCATACGATGCTGGGCATTTGGGAGACCGGGACGGCTCCGATGCGAATGAGTGGACACATCGCGTTCGCGGTAACGCTCGCTGATCTGCTCAGTGTGGCCGGCAAGCTGAAGGCGGCCGGGATTGAGCCACTGGATCTCGGCGGAGCACCGACGAATGAACCGGTAGTGCTGGCCTGGATGCCCGCCGCAGCGATCTACTTTCGTGACCCAGACGGCAACATGCTGGAGTACATCACCATGCTCCCTCAGGCACCTCAGCCGGAGCGTGGGGTCGTGCCGTGGAGCCAGTGGGCGCAGGCTACCTCGTAGCCCGGTGACGGCCCACGAAGGCTACTGGCGCTTGCCGGACAACCACTCATCACGGTGTGCGTTTCGCCCTTGCGGCTCCACTTTGCCGGTGGAGGAGATCTTGAGCCCAAACCAGGCGGCAGCTTCCTTGTAGTCCAGTTCGTCAGTCGTAAAGAAGTACGGCTTGATGTCCACGCCCGCCACTTCCGCAAAGTCATCCAGCGTGTAGCCGCGTTCGCGCGGATAGCGCCGCAGCATCTCGTTCATCACTTTGTCGAGCGTGCGCGCGCCGCCCGAGGCCGCCTGGATGCGGGCATCCAGCACAAACGCCACCACCGCCCCTTTGGTGTAATAGCTGACCGTCGTGCGCGGCGAGTTCTCGTTCGGCCGATAGAACTTGATCCACGTATCAAAGCTGGAATCGGCCAGGGATTGCACGCGCCGGCCTTCACTGCGCTGCAAGCCTTCCACCAACTTGCTGAGCTCGTCGAAAAACTCGGCTTCGCTGATCACCCCCGCCCGCCGGAGGCTCAGGACACCGTAGTAGGACGTGAAGCCTTCCGCAATACCGAGCGACCGAGTGTACTGCTCTTCTTCATACTCGCCCGGGGTGATCTCGCGCGGGCGGAGGCTTTTCACATTCCAGGCATGGAACAGTTCGTGGCTGGCCAAGCCCATCCAGCGCACGTAAGTTTCCCGGCGGCGCGTGGCGTCGGGCGAGGTCATCATCACGGTGCACTCCTGATGTTCCATACCGCCGCCCTTACCGGAGAGAACATTCAGGAACAGATAGCGCTTGTAGGGGAAGAACCCGGCGGTGTCCCGCTGCGCGCGCACGATGCGGGCCAGGTCGGCCATCGATTGCGGGCCATCCCACTGCGTCCGGTCGCCACCAATATTGACGAGGGCGTGCTGAATGCCGTCGACGTCAAAGCTATACATCTTGGCATTGCCGGCGACAATCGGAGCATCCACCAGCGCCTCGTAGCTGGCGGCACGATAGTGGCGCGGGCCGATCTCCGGCAAGGAGGTGACCACATCCTTCCACGCGGGAGGCACTTCCAGCCGGACCTCATGCGGCCGGTCCGGCCCCGCAGCCAGCGTCAGATAGACGGGCTGGCCGTTCAGCAGGGCGAACTCATTGTCGACATAGGCGTCCTGCACATTCATGGAATTGGCAAACAGCCGGTACCGTACAGTGACGGAGGGCTGCCCTCCGGTGCGCACGCGCCAGCGGTTCTTGCGGACCTTCTCGGCACCTAGTGGCGCGGTGAGTGTCTCGACATTCTGGGCGTACTCACGGATGACATACGGCGTCCAGACGGCCATCTTCAGCGTGATCTCCGCCGCCCCAGCGGTGGGGTAAACCGCTTCTACGTCCAGATGGTGGCCCGCCGGATCAGGAAACCGCAGCGTGTAACGAATCGGTTCCAGTGCGCCTGACCGATCGGCTAGGGGCTGCGACCACGCCGAACCTGCGAACATCAGAAGGAGCAGAACAAGCTGCCCCCCAATCAATCTCATGGCTGAACCCACCCCGAAAAAAGACAAGCGCCCCACATCCGTGCGGCTGCGCGAATTGATGCCGGACATTATCGCGCTCGTGAAGCCGCGCCGGGCGATTTTGGGGTTAGGGCTGGTGCTCATGGTCATTAACCGGGTGGCGGGCCTCGTACTACCCACTTCGACAAAGTATCTAATTGATGATGTCATCGGCAAACGGCAAACGGAAATGCTGGGGCCATTATTGGGCGGCGTGGTGGTGGCGACGCTGATTCAGGGCGTCACATCTTTCTCGCTCACCCAGTTGATTTCGAAGGCCGGCCAGCGGTTAATCACGGAAATGCGGATGCGGGTGCAGCAGCATGTGGGCCACCTGCCGGTCAGCTATTACGATTCCAATAAGAGCGGTGCGCTGGTATCGCGCATCATGAACGACGTCGAAGGCATCCGCAACTTGGTGGGCACCGGCTTGATCGAACTGATCGGCGGCCTGCTGACGGCGGCACTGGCGCTGGTGATGCTGCTGCGCATCAGCCCGATGCTGACCGGCATTGCCCTGGGCGTCATTCTCGTTTTCGGCGCCGTGCTGAGCCGCGCGTTTTCCAGCGTCCGTCCCATCTTCCGCGAACGCGGCAAGATCACCAGTGAAGTTACCGGGCGGCTGACCGAATCGCTGGGTGGCGTGCGCGTCGTGAAGGGCTATCACGCCGAGGCGCGCGAAGAAAAGGTGTTCGCCGATGGCGTGCAGCGGTTACTGGAAAACATCATGAAGTCGCTGACGGCCATTTCAACGATGAGCCTCTCGTCCACCATCCTGATGGGCGTGGTGGGTGCGCTGGTGATGTACCTGGGGGCGAAGCAGATCATTGCCGGCGAACTGACGCTGGGCGGCTTCGTCACCTTCACCGTCTTCCTGGGCTTCCTGGTGGCGCCCGTGTTCCAGATTGTCGGCATCGGCACACAGTTGACCGAAGCCTTTGCCGGACTGGAGCGCACGCGCGAGGTGCTCCGCGAGAAGCGTGAAGATGAAGATCCCAAGCGGCAACTGACGATTGGCACCGTGAATGGCGAAGTCGAGTTCCGGCATGTGGACTTCTCCTACGAAGAAGGCAAAGAGGTACTCCACGATGTCGCCTTCACCTCTTCCCCGGGCACGGTCACCGCGCTGGTGGGGCCGTCGGGCTCGGGCAAGTCCACCATCATCGGGCTGGTCGCGGCGTTCCATTCGCCCACCCGAGGCGAGGTACTGATTGACGGCACGGACCTTTCGACGGTGCGTCTGGATTCCTACCGCTCCCAGTTGGGTGTGGTGCTGCAGGAAACGTTTCTGTTTGACGGCACCGTGCGCGAGAACGTGGCCTTCTCGCGGCCGGACGCGACCGAAGAGCAGATCATGGCGGCGTGCCGGATGGCGCGTGTGGATGAGTTCGCCGAACGTTTCGAGAAGGGCTACGAGACCATTGTCGGCGAACGCGGCGTCAAGCTTTCCGGTGGCCAGCGTCAGCGAGTCTCGATTGCCCGCGCACTGCTGGCGGACCCGCGCATTCTGATTCTCGACGAAGCAACGTCCAGCCTCGATTCCGAGTCGGAAGCGCTAATCCAGGAAGCCCTGGCCCGGTTGATGCAGGGCCGCACTACCTTTGTGATCGCTCACCGCTTGTCCACGATTCGCAAAGCCGACCAGATCCTGGTGATCGACGGCGGTAGTGTGGCGGAGCGTGGCCGCCATGAAGAGCTCTACGCCGCCCAAGGCCGCTACTGGGATCTCTACACCAAGCAGCATGGCTTTGAGAGCAATCTCTTCCTGCCCAGCGCCGAGGAAGTGGAGCAGGAGCGGCCCAAGTTGAAATCCGCCGACACCAGCTTCCAGGGAACGATGCGGCTGTAGTTCCCGCTAAGCCGCCAAGTCGCAAAGCCCGAAGAAACAACTAGCAGTTCTTTGCGCCTTAGCGCCTTTGCGGGAAACTTCCTAGTTCGGCTGCGCGGCGGCCCAGTAGCCGCGGCGGGTGCGGACTTCCATGCCGGGCTTCTTCACCACCACCTGAATCGTGTGCCAGCCGCCTTCGGTGGCCGTGTTGGGGTTGTAGCTGAGCAGGTACTGGCTGTGCAGTTCCTCGCCGATTTTGATAATCGCTTCTTCCAAGCCCTTCAGGCCCGTGAAGTTCTGCTCCGTGCCGCCGGAATACTTTGAATAGACCTCCTGCGGGTTGTCGACAAAGATCGCCTTGGCGGCGGTAAAGATCTCCTGGATGGCGGGGAAGACGCTGCCAAAGGTGCCGCCGTAGCCCATCTGCATCGCTG
>JBIKMK010000026.1:0-15203 GCA_044359315.1 Bryobacteraceae bacterium
ATATGCTGGGACTGCACCAGGTCCAGGTGCGCGATGCAAGGCTCCGCCGACAGGTCCAGATGCACGTTCCAACGCTCCCGGCTGCTTTCGGCCAGCGTCCGCGTCACCAGTTGGTTCAGCGAGACGTTTACCGGGTGCGCGGGCGATGCCTGGACATAGTGCACGGCATCATCCACAATCGTCCCGGCCTGGGCCACCAGACGGCGGATCTTTTCCACCTGATCCTGGGCGCGCACATCGGTAGGCGGCAGAATGATCGCCAAATAGTAAGCCAGTGAATCGAGCGTACTGAGCGGTTGCCGGATCTCATGGGCCAGATGGCGCACCAAATCGGCAGCGTCCAGTTCCACCGTTTTCGCTTCTTGTTCGGGGATAACCAGCGGGGCGGGGATCGTCATGCGGACATCCGGATTATAGCCCCTCGTCCGCACAAATCAAGAGCCAATCGCGATACTGTTGAGCTATGGCCAACACCCGGCGAGACTTCTTTTTTTTATGGGCCCAAGCGGCGTTGGCCGCTCACCAGCATTCCGGCAGCAAGACCCCCGCGGCGCCCTACGAGTTCAAGTTGTTTACACCGGCGGAGCGTGAGGCATTACGCCGGGCGGCTGCCGCTATTGTTCCCGCCGATGAACGCTCCGGTGGGGCCGCCGCGGCGCGGGTGGAAGAGTACATCGACTTCATCGCCTCTCACGGCTCCGAACCGCTGAAGCAGGCTTGGCGAGCGGGTTTGGCGAAGGTTGCCCGGGCCAAAGATGTAAACGCAACGCTACTCAAATGGTGTCGTAACGAGTTCCGGGCCCGCACCGAAGATGAGCGTTTCTTCGTGCTGCTGAAGGGGGCGGTGACGGAAGCGTTTTACACCTCCGAAGAAGGCATTTCGAAAGAACTGGGTTATCAGGGCATGGGCTTTCTGCTGGAGTTCCCGGATTTTTCTCGCGATAAGACAGAGCGTCCCGCCAATTACCGGCCGCGTTTACAAGCACATAGTTAGGACGGGTATCTGAACCAATGAAAACTTACGACGTAGCGATTATCGGATCGGGTGCCGCGGGCGGCATGACGGCGCATGTGTTGACGCAGGCGGGTCTGGATTGCGTGATGTTGGAGGCGGGGCCGATGCGATCTCCGGCGGAGTTCCCCGTGCACCGGATGCGCCGCTGGGATCTGCCCTATCGCGGCCTGCGGGGCGACTACTTCCAGGAGTGGTTGACGATGACCAACTTCCTGGCCGACGAAAAGAAGGAGCCCTATTCCGTGGCCCCCGGCGGCCAGCCGTTTGAATGGTGGCGCGTCCGGGCCGTGGGCGGCAAAAGCCTGTTCTGGGCGGGCGTGACCCCTCGCTTCGGCCCGAATGAGTTCCAACCCAAGGACGATTTCGACACGCGTTGGCCGTTGAAGTACGAAGACGTCGCGCCGTATTACGACAAGGTGGAATCGCTGATCGGGGTCTCCAGCACGGTGGAAGCCGTTGGTGGCTTCCCGTTGAACAAAGGCTTGAAGCCCATGCGGCCCAAGCTGGCGGAGATCGTTTTTAAGCAGGCCGCCGAAAGCCTGGGCAAGGGCTTGAAGATGATTCCCATCCCCAAGGCCATTCTCACGGAGAACCACCGCGGCCGCCCGGCTTGCCATCACTGCGGGCCGTGCTGGCAGGGTTGCGATTCCGGGTCCAAGTTCGATTCGCTGCGCGTGTTCGTGCAGGGGGCGCGCCGCACGGGCAAGCTGGAGTTGATGACCGGGGCACGCGTCCGGTCAATCGAAGTGAAAGAAGGCCAGGCTGCTGCCGTTCACTACTGGGATGTGGCGGACAAGACCTACCGCAGCGTGCAGGCCAAGACTTACGTGCTGGCGGCCGGCTGCATTGAGAGCGCCCAGATCCTGCTGAATTCGAAGATCGCCAATTCCAGTGGCCTCGTGGGGCGGTATCTCTCCGAGCACCTGTATGCCAGCGTCGGCGGTTACCTGCCGCAGTTGATGGGGCGGAAAGTGGTGAACGAGGATGGCAACGGTGCCCACGCTTTCATCCCGGACCTGACCGAAAACTGGCGCGGCAACAAGTACATTCGCGGCTATCAGATCTTCCCCACCGGCGGCACCGGGGAGTTCACCTTTGCGGGCAAGAATCTGCCCGGCTTTGGCCAGCAGTGGAAGAAGTCGATCCGCGATTACTACACGGCCAGCGCCGGCGTCACGTTCCAGGGCGAGGTGCTGCCCTATCGCGACAACCGCGTCGAGATCGACGAGAACGTGAAGGACGATGCGGGTATCCCCGGCTTGCGCTTCCACTACCAGTGGCGCGACAACGAGACCGCCATGTTCAAGGACATGATGGAGGTGGGCCAGGAGATGATGCACAAGGCCGGCGCGGAGATGCTGCCCGTAAAGAATCCCAAGCCGCTGGAGTACGGCCACTCCATTCACTACGTCGGCACGGCGCGCATGGGGCAGGATGCGAAGTCGAGCGTGGTCAACCCCTGGAATCAGGCTCACGATGTGCCGAACCTGTTCATCAACGATGCGGCGACGTTTGTCACGGCCGGCAACCAGAACCCCACCATCACCATCCTGGCGCTGGCCATGCGGTCCAGTGAGCGCATCGTGGACCTGATGCGGCGGGGTGAGTGGGCGTAGAGCCCTTCCCGGCATGAGTATTTCGCCTCGCGGCCTGGAGATCAATTTCGAACGCGTGGAGCGCAACTGGCGCGGCACCGTGCCCAAGATTATCCCCACGCTCCGTTACTGGATGGAAGTGGAGGTCCACGTCTACGGCTTCTCCATCGCCGCCAACGTGCTGCTCAGCTTCTTCCCGTTTCTGATTGTGCTGGTGTCGTTGTGCCGCTACGTCTTTCATTGGGACGCGGCGGAACAGGCGATCTTTATTGCCTTGCACGACTATTTCCCCGGCGACACGGGCGATTTTCTGGTGCGCAATCTGACGGCCACGGTCAGCAAGCGCGGACCGTTCCAGGTGGGTTCGATTCTGCTGCTGCTGTTCACCGCGAATGGTATTTTTGAGCCGCTGGAAGTCGCGCTCAACCGCGCCTGGGGCATTCACAAGACGCGGAGCTTCTGGCGCAATCAGTTGGTGAGCATGGGGCTGATTCTGGCCTGCGGCGCGCTGGCGGTGACGTCCACGGTGCTGACCGCGATGCAGGTGACGTGGCTGAAGCCATTGGTCGGCTCTGGTGGCTTGGCGTCGGTGGTGGGCGTGGCGCTATTCAAGGTGGCCGCACTGCCGGCTACGGCGTTGGGGCTCTTCCTGGTCTACTGGGTGCTGCCGTTTGGCCCGGTGCCCTGGCGGCGCGCCTTCAACGTGTCTTTGTGGGTGGCGGTGGCGCTGGAAGTGATGAAGTATCTCAACCTGCTGCTGTGGCCCGTGATGCGCCGCAAGCTGGAAGACGAGTATGGGCCGTTTGTGAACTCGGCCACCATCCTGGTGCTCAGCTTTCTGGCGTCGATGATTGTGATGGCGGGGGCGGAATGGACCGCTCGCCAGCCGGTGGAGGCCGGTTCAGCGGAGTCACTCGATAGCCCGGACGGCCCAACGGCGGCTTAGGTTGGTCGAGCTGGGAATCGCAAAAAGACCGCTCCCTTGCGGTCGCGGCTCGGTAGCTTGCCTTTAGACGACGTCGCTATCGCGGTTCAGGAACTTTGCTCCGAAGGCACCGCCCAAGCTGGCGGCCACGCAATAGGTGAGAAACGACACAAACATCGCCACCAGCAGCGCCGCGCCCAAGGCTTGCGAGTCTTTCGCGAATTCGGGCATCGTGGTCTGCACTTCATGGCGAAGCGCTTCGATCACCTGATCAAAACCCACCGTCACGATCAGCGTGGTGAACAGCACCATCAGGATCAGCGAGGCAAACACCCCCGTGATCCAGCCCAGGCGCGCGCCGTTCTTGATCGAAAGCGATTGCCCGGTGCGGCGCATGTAGAGCCACACCGCAAAGAAGCCCGAACCGCCGGAGAGCACCAGCGTCATGATCGCTTGCAAGGGCTTGGGCAGCAGCGCCGGAGCCAGGTTAGTGACAAAGATGCCCAGACCAGCCACCATCAGGCCCACCCGCACGGCCACGGAGTTGTGGAAGTTGATGTCGCCGCTGGCGGCCGCTGGCGCTGCCGCCGCGGCGCTGATCTCGACGGCATCGGCCGGTGGGGCCTGCTCCACGCGTAACGCCTCAATGGCGGGCTCTTCAAACAAAGGCCGCCCACACTTGTGACAGAAGCGAGCTCCGTCCACCATCTGCGCGCCGCATGTGCAATATTCCGGTACCACGCTTCCAGTCTAGCGCCGCGCTGCTGCGGCCACAGACGGCTCAGGCTACGATAGTGATTTCATGCGAGTCCTTGTTCTTGCCCGCCCCGACGCCCCACAGTTGAGCGTTCTGAAACAGCTGCCCCCGAATGTGGAAGTATTTGCCGCTCCGACGGCGGAGGAGTTGATGCATGTCGTGGGCGGTGCCGATGTCATCGTCAACGGCAATCACCATGCCGGTGCGCTGGAGGCGCTATGGCCGCATGCGAAGTCCCTGCGCTGGGTGCATTCGCTGTCGGCCGGGGTCGAAAGCATCGTCTTCCCGGCGCTGAAGGCCAGCCCGATTCCGCTGACCAACGCGCGTGGTGTCTACAAACGGTCCCTGGCGGAGTTCGCCATTTTCGGCATGCTGTGGTTTGCCAAGAATGCCCGCCGGCTGGTGGACCAGCAGGCGGCATCGAACTGGGAACAGTGGGACTGCGAAGAGCTCACCGGCAAGACCTGCGCCATCTTGAGCTATGGCGCCATGGGGCAGGAGACCGCCCTCCGCGCCCATGCAATGGGCATGAAGATCATCGCCACCCGCCGCCGCGTGGATGCTCCGATTGATGAGTTTGTTTCGAAGGTGATGCCGCCTTCCCAGACCGGCGACGCGATGGCGGAGGCGGACTACGTGGTCTGCTGCTCCCCGCTGACGCCTGAGACACACCACATGATCGGTGCGGCGGAGTTGGCGCGCATGAAGCCACGCGGCGTCTTTTTGAATATCGGCCGTGGCGCGGTGGTGGACGAAACCTCCTTGATCGATGCCTTGCAGAAGCGGGCCATCAAGGGCGCGGCGCTGGATGTGTTTGAAGTGGAGCCATTGCCGAAGGAGAGCCCGCTGTGGTCGCTCGACAACGTGCTGCTCTCACCACACTGCACGGATCACACCGATACCTGGCAGTTCGAGACCGTCCAGTTTTTTGTCGACAACTTCCACCGCTTCGTCAAAGGCGAGCCGCTGGAGAACGTGGTCGACAAGGAAGCGGGCTACTAATGCCCGTCACCGCAGCGGCCATCCGCGCGGCGGCCGAGCGCATCCGGCCCGTTGCCAAAGTGACGCCGGTGATGACGTCGCGCTCATTTGATCGCGTGGCGGGCGTGTCGGCCTACTTCAAGTGCGAGAACTTCCAAACCGGCGGGGCCTTCAAAATCCGCGGCGCGATGAACTTTGTCTTCTCCTTGACCGCGGAGCAGCGGGCCAAGGGCGTGGTCGCTTTCTCTTCCGGTAATCATGCGCAAGCAGTAGCCATAGCCGCCCGGGAGGCGGGCATTGCCGCGACGCTGGTGATGCCGCTTGATGCGCCGCAAGCGAAGCTGGAATCGACGCGTGACGCGGGTGGCCGCATTGTGACCTACGACCGCTACCGCGAAAATCGCGAAGTCATCGGCAAGGCCATCGCGGACGAAACCGGCGCGACGCTGATCCCACCGTTTGATCACGAATGGATCGCCACGGGGCAGGGCACGGCGGGTCTGGAGTTGATGGAACAAGTGCCGGATCTCGACACGTTGGTGGTCTGCTTGGGCGGTGGTGGGCTGACGGCCGGTTGCGCCGTTATCGCTAAGTCGATCAACCCCCAGATCCGCGTCTTTGGGGTCGAGCCCGAGGCGGGCAACGACTATTGGCTCTCCCGCCAAAAAGGTGAGCCGGTGGAGATCCCGGTGCCGCAAACCATCGCGGATGGTCTGATGACCACCAAGCCGGGCCGCGTGACTTTCCCGATCATCCAGGAACTGGTGGAAGACATTCTGCTGGTGAGCGATGACGAGCTGCTGGCCACGATGAAGCTGATGCTGGCTCGCATGAAGATGCTGGCTGAGCCATCCGGTGCCGCTGCGGCTGCCGCCGTGCTCCATGGCAAGCTGCCCCCAGGATGCCAGCGCGTGGGCGTGCTGGTCTCGGGCGGCAATGTCGATCTGGCCATGCTCAGCCGTCTGGCCTAGTCCCCGCTTATCGCAGCGAAGCTGAATACCGCACGGTGACCGCGGTCTTGGCCGGAATCCAGCGATAGCCGGGCACGCCGAACAGTTCCTTGCGATCGATCATCGCCCGGCGCGATTCGGGGAAGGGCGACGCCCCAAATTCGAGACCTCGCGTGATGGTCCGGCCGTTCCAAGGCGGTGCCGTGCGGGCGTGGCATTCATCCCAGATGCCTAGCCACGGAAAGTCGCTCCGCTTCCAGCGGTAGGTCAAGGTCAAGCCCTGGGCCCCGGCGTGGAAGTAGGCCTCTTCGCGGTGCGGGTCCATCAGGACGGTCGCGAAGCCCGCGGCTACTTCGTCGCGCCAGTAGGTGGTCAGGTCATGCATCTTGCCGTCGACGCCCGGCATGTTGGGCCAATCGAAATCCTTGCCGATGGCCATCTTGCCTTTCCCCTCGGTAAAGTCCGATTCAAAGGTGCGGCAGCGCGTGCCCGGCATTTCGAATTTGGTGACCCCGCGTTCGATGAACGGCGGCCCCAGCGTGACGTGCTGCGTCCAGGCTACCGGCCGGTCCGAAGGCGCCAGGTTGGTGACCGTCTCTTCAAAGCTCAGCGTGTCGCCATTGAGCGTCAGCCGCCGCGAAAAATCCAGTTGAGCGCCCGGCATGCGGCAGCTTGCGGTCATGCCGCTGGCGGTCTCTTGAAACGTATGCCGCACGACGTTGGCTTCGCCGTGCACGCTGATGCCGGCGGCCGCCTCTTCCGGGGTCGGAGCACCAAAGAGGTCCAGACACAGGTTATGGCCCATGATCCCGGCGAGCAGCTTGCTTTCGGAATTGCCGCCGTATTCGGGATGCTTGGCCGGGGCGTAGGTGGACGGCTCAATTGAGGGCCACGGTGGCGTCCACAGTGGATTGACGCCCGTGGCGAGATGAGTGATCGCGGCGATGTGCCCGCCTTCCTGCATCACGGTGACACGCAAGCGGTCGTTTTCAATAGTGGCGGCCTGGCGGCCTCGGTAGGTCAAGAGTTTCACGCGCCTTTGAGCATACCTCCTGCGCACCCGGGCCTGTCCGGCTGGTCCTGTTAGCCTAAGACTGTGATCTGGCTATTGCTGCTGGCGCTTGATCCTTTTTGGGTCACCAAGCCGGTGAAGGACTGGACCGACGTCCAAATCGCCAGCCTTCTCTCGAATTCGCCCTGGGGGGCCCTGGCGGAAGACACCGTGGGCGGAACCATGGGTGCGATCCCGGTCTATCTGGCCTCCGCCAAACCCATCCGGCTGGCCGAGCAGGAGGTGCGCCGCCGGAAGAGCGTGGAACTGGACCCCGAACTGGAAGATCTGCTGAACCAAAAGGTGCTGATCGTAGGCGTTCCCATCCAGAATCTCCAGGCCTTCGCCGACAGTGGCGAGAGCAAGAGCATGGAGGAGCAAAGCTTCATGGTTCTGGGCCGGAAGAAGGTGAAGGCCGCCGGGCACTTGCCCCCCACGCCCACCGACCCCACTCTGCGCCTGGTCTTCCCCCGGCCTGATCTGGCGGGCCTGAAAGAGCTCCGCTTCGAACTCTACCTGCCGGGCGTCACCGGCAATTACCGCAACGCCCGGTTCGACCCACGAAAGATGATGTTCGAGGGCGAGTTGGCGTATTAGCAGATGGATCTTCTCAACATTGACAACGGTGCTCGTCGCGCGCATCATTGCCGTAGGTGAGGGTCCACGGTGGACTCGGGTCTTTCGCGGGCCTCGCCTGAAGGTAGGTGCTCCATGAAGAGCATGACGATTTTGGGCAGCTTTTTATTGGCTGCCGTCCCCTTGTTCGGTGCTGCGGTCTACACCAGCACGCCGTACTACCCGGTTTTCTCCGCTCCCGGCGGTTCGGCGTTTCCAGGCCTGAGTGTGCAGTTGATACGTCCCAACCTGGCTGCCGAATGTGGGGATCCGACGCCTTTTTGTGAGGAAGCGGACCGTGGTTCGGTGGTGATCGGCGGATGGCCGGGCCTTGACGACGTGATCGACGTTGTCCGCATCACGCACGACCGGCAGTTCGATGGTGGCTCGGGGAACCTGCTCCGCGATTTTGTCTTGGTCCAGATTGGGTGGCTCCGTACCTACGATCCGCATGATCCCAATTATGGGAACATGCTGGAATTGATGCCCGCGGGCGGTTGGATGACGGTGGATCGGGTGGGGTTAAACCTCTACCGCGTTGAAGGCGAATTGGGTGTCAGTCCGTTCAGGCCTAATCCCTGGGGCGGGCAAACGTATGACCCGGTCACGCTCTATACGGGCATACCCGAGCCAACGGGCACTTGGCCGGTGGGAATTGGGCTGGTGGGGGTTGCTGCGCTCCGTCGCCACACCCGGTAGAGGAACTCCGCTGCCCCTTCACTGGGATTACGGCCCATGCCCCCAGGTGGCCTCCCTAGTTCAAGTTCAAAAGAAAAGGCCGCCACGCTCCGAATGGAACGGGCGGCCTTCTTCCACGTCGCTTGGGTTGTTAGGCCTTCTTCTTGGCCGGGGCGGCTTCCGTCTTGCCCATCTTGTCGATCTCGTTGAAGTAGACGCGGCGGCCTTCGTCCATGGCCAGGTTGGCCAGGATGACGGCGCTGGAGTCAGCCAGGCCGGTTTCGAGATCGGCCTTTGGCTTGGAGCCGCGCTTGCAATCGTTCAAGAAGCTTTCCATCGCGACATCCACCGGGTTGCGGTCTTCTTCGGGCAGCGACACGCCCTTCTTGTAGAGCCACAGCTTGGCGAACTTCAGTTCCTTTTCGAGGAAGCTTTCGTTACCCTTCATGGCGTCCCGGTCGAGCAGGATCGGCAGGGCGGTCTGGCCCTTGCCGGTGGAGGCCAGCGACGCCGTCGCCGGAGCGCCTTCCTTCTTTTCGCCGCTGCGCTTGGGCGGGTTGGCTTCGACAAACCACAAGCCCAGCGCCGGTTCCTTATCGGTGCCGACCGTGATGTGGATGGTGCCCGCGGTGCCCATGATCATTTCGCCGAACTGCGTGCGCTGGCCGCCGAACAGTGGGCAATGCTCATTGGTGGAATTCGAGCTGTAGACCAGCTTCTGGCCCTTGGGGTACTTGAAGATCAGCTGGATGTTGTCGTACACATCGCGGCCGTCCTTCATGGTGTCCAGGCCGCCGACGCCGACCACGAATTCGGGGTTCGCGCCAAACATGCGGTCCGCCACGTCAATCTGGTGCGAAGCAAGTTCCGCCACCAGCCCGCCGGAATACTTCCGGAAGAGTCGCCAGTTGGCGATCTCCCACATCTCCTTGGATTGTCCGGCCGCCTGCGGCTTCATGCGCCAGGCACCCATCGGGCCGCGGTGCCACTGCGCGTACACATGCTGCACGTCGCCGATCATGCCCTTGTCGATCATCTGCCGGGCGGCGTCGTAAAACTTTGAGTAGCGGCGCTGGAGGCCGACCTGCAGCACTTGCTTGGGCTTCGAATTGGCGAGCGCTCGCAGGGCGTGCACTTCCTGTGCCGTGAACACCAGCGACTTTTCGCAGAACACGTGTTTGCCGGCTTCAAGGGCATCCTTGGTGACGGGGAAGTGCGTGAACAGCGGCGTGGCGATGCAGACGGCGTCAATGTTCTTGTCCGCCAGCATCTCGCGGTAGTCCTTGTAGAGCTTGGGGTCACTGCCGATGGCGGTGGCACCCTTGCGGGCATTTTCTTCCACGATGTCGGCGATGGCCACGCAACGGCCATTGTCCAGGCCCTTCATGTGGCCCAGCAGGTACTGGCCACGGCCACCCGATCCGATGAAGCCGTAGTTGACGATGTCGTTCGCGGCTTTCACCTTGGAAATGAAAGGGGCAGCGAGAGCAGCGGCGGCGACGGCTTTGGTGGCGGTGCGCCGCGTGGGGTTGGATTCAGGGTTGGGCGTGGGAGAGTTCGACACGGAAATACCTCGTGGTGGATTTTAACTCATCAGTCTATCAACTCAGACGGCCTGGCAGAAGTCTCCGCGCCCGGTTTTGGTTACCCCTTCAAGCCGCGCAGGTACTGGACGCTCTTGCGGACGCTGTCGAGCGGATCGCCAGGGGTGGCATCCTGCTCAATGAAGTAGTGCCCCACTCCTGCTGCCTTGGCTGCATCGAGAATGCTCTTCCAGTCCAGCGTCCCGGACCCCACTTCGGCAAATGACGTCGGCGGCATGGAAAACTCCTGCACTTTGCGCGGGGCGCTGGTGGAGACGTCCTTCAGGTGGACTGAGCCGACGCGGCCCTTCCATTGCTTCAGCAACGCCGCCGGGTCAGCACCGCCCATGGCCACCCAGAAGACGTCCATTTCCAACTTGGCGCGCTTGTCCAGGTCCTTGTACAGCCGGTCAATGAAGCGGGCGCCGGGTTCACCTTCGAACTCAAAGGCGTGGTTGTGATAGTAGAAGCCGATCCCTGCGGCCGAGCAGGCCGCCGCGGCGCGGTTCAACTTCTCGATCGACCCATCACGCTCCTCCGGCAGCAGAAAGCTGAGGCCGATCCGTTCGACGCCATGCTGCTTGGCCAGTGTGATCATCTCATCGAGGGTCGGCTTGGGCGCGTCCGGGTTGGGCGGGGCCATCTTCATCCGCTTGGCCATGCGGGCGGACAGCTCCCGCCACGGCTCCCAGGTGCCGGTGACAATGGGCGATTCGATAAACAAGTGCTTGGGCTTCAGGCCGGCGGCCTTGATCATCTCCGCGTGATTCCGCAGATTGTCCGGCCGCACCTCAAGCTCGGTGATGCCGAGCGCTGCCAACGCCTTGTACGTTTCGGCGGGCTTGGTGGCCAAGGGATCGCGCACGGTGTAGAGGTTCAGGCCCAGAACGCGGGGGCCCGCGGCGGCGGCAGTGAGGCTGGCCGCGGTGGCCGCGAGAAAGTGTCGGCGGAGCATGGAATGATTATCTGCCATGTGCGGGACGAGTCTGGCAGTGGCCGTCAGCTTGGTCACTCCCGCCGTGTCCGCAGTTCAAAATTGACGCCCTCTTGCGCTTGTAAGTGGGACAGGACGCCGAACAAGTTTTTGGCCGAAGGGTTGCCGTTGGGGCCGAACATCCGCATCAGGCTATTGGCTGGGATGGACGTGGCGGCCTCCAACTGCTGAAAACCCAAGGTGGCGTTGATGTAGTTCCGCAGAATCGCTCGTCCCGTCTTCTCGTCACCGCCCAGCATCAGTTCAATGGCCTCGCGGAGCAGGGCTTGGCGGAAACGTGGTTCGCGCTGGGCACGCTCACGGACGGTCTCACGAAAGTCTTTGGTCAATGCCATGGCTATTCAATCCTCTCCGTCCTACTGGCTTTGTAAGCTTGCCAGAGCCGTTTCGCTTGCGCGATGTCCTCCTGTTGCCGCTGTTTGGTTCCGCCGGCCAACAAGATAACCAAGCGGATACCCTGACGCCCAAAGTAGACGCGATAGCCTGGACCAAAATCAATCTTGCATTCCAAAACTCCACCGCCTACTGTCTTCACGTTGGACAGGTTGCCATCGGCCATCCGTTCCAGCGCGGCGACCACCTTCGCCGCTGCTTACGGGTTGAGGACGCGCAGCCATCTACCAAAGGGACTGCGGCCCGTTCCGTCAATGTACTCCCGCACATCGAGCACGCCCTAATGATAACACATACGTTAGTATCGTGCGCCTACGGAATGTTCAGCCACTTCCGCACCGCCCCTTCCACGCCCGCGCTGCAGCCAATCGCGTGACCGGCATCAATCGCCGAGCCGCCGTCTAGCGTCAAAAACTTCGCGCCGGCTTCTTCCAGGATGATCTTGTGCGCGGCCAAGTCCCAGGGAGCTACCTTGGGTTCCAGCCAAACTTCGGCTTCGCCAGAGGCCACCATGCATGCGTCGATGCTGCCGCCCAGGGAGCGGACCGCCCAGAACTTCGTAAAGTCGTGCACCAGCGTGGAGGCGATGCGCTCGCCCATCTGCGACCCTTCGATGAAGGAGCAGCCGTTCACCATCAGTACGCTTTCGTCAAAGCGAGACTTGCTGGACGCTTGAATGCGCTCGCCATCGCGCCACGCGCCTTCGCCGATGGCGGCCGAATACATGCGGCCCAAGCCTGGGAAGTGGGCGACGCCCACCACCACCTCGCCATGATCTTCGAGGCCAATCAGGACGCCCCACAGCGGGTTGCCGCGGACAAAGTCGCGGGTGCCGTCGATAGGGTCAATGATCCAGCGGCGGCCGCTCTTGGATTCACGGGCCGCGCCTTCTTCACCCAGCAAGCCGTCGTCGGCAAACTGGACCGAGAGCAGGGAACTGATCAGGTGTTCGCTCTCTTTGTCGGCCTTAGTGACGGGCGAGTTGTCCGACTTGATTTCGGGGTCCACCTTGCCTTGATAGTGGAGCGCCAAGGCTCCTGCTTCCCGTGCGGCGGCGCGGGCCACGGCCAGCTCTGATTGATAGGGCATACAGCTATCGTAAACTTGCGAGAGCATGTCTCATTCCACCGTCTTCTCCGTCCTGGAACACACGGCTGCCGCACAGGGTAAAGCCGCTGCTTTGCATCAGCCGATTTCTGGCACCAAACCTACCCAGTACAACGTGTGGAGTTGGGTGGAGTACAGGCAGGCGGTAATGGAAGTGGCCTGCGGCTTGCGTCAGTTAGGCGTGCAACCGGGCGAGATGGTGGCGCTCTATTCGGAAACGCGCGCTGAGTTCTACTTTGCCGATCTGGGCGTGATGACCAACGGCTCCATCTCCGCGGCGCTCTACACGTCGAATCCGGTGGCGGAGAACATCCGCAACCTGCGCTCCTGCGGAGCGAAGGTGCTGTTTGTCGAAGACACCAAGACCAAGCGCATGCTGGTGGAAGGCATGCGGGAGAATCCGGTGGAGGTGACCTGGATTCTGCTGACGGGCGAAGAGCCGCATGTGCTGACGCTTGATCAATTGCGGGAGCAAGGGCGGCAGGCGATCGCGGCCGATCCCGGCTTCTTTGCGCGGGTACAAGCCGATGTGACGCCCGCCTCACAAGCGATTCTCTACCTCACCAGCGGCGCGACGGGCGAGCCCAAGATGGGCCTGGTGACGCATTCCGCCCTGGTCAAGAACATCGAGATGGGCCCGGGTGCCGTTCCGCTGACTCCGCAGGATTGCACCATTGCATTTTTGCCCTCGGCCCACATTGCCCAGCGCGTGGTGGGAGAACTGCTGCCCATCATCTACGGCATGCCGGTCTGGTTCTCGGAAAGCCTGATGCGGCTGCCGCAAGAGATGCAGTCGATCAAGCCAACGATGTTGCTGGCGCCGCCGCGGGTTTGGGAGCGGGTCTATTCGTCGGTCTGCACGGAGATCAAGAAGAAGCCGCCGGTGGTGCAGAAGCTGTTCTACGGAGCGGTGGGCTTGGGGTCCCGGGCCGCGGAGCTGAAGCGGGCCGGCCAAAGCGTGCCGCCGTGGATCTCAGCGCCGCTGGGCTTGGCGGATGCGGTGCTGTTTGCCAAGGTCCGCGCGCGGTTGGGCGGGCGGCTGAAGTTCGCGGTTTCGGGCTCGGCGCCCTTGGGTAAGGATCTGGCGCTGTTCTATGAGGCGATCGGAATGCCGCTGATTGAAGGGTACGGCCTCACGGAAGGCGGCGTCACCCATATGAACCCGATTGGCGGTATTCAGCCGGGCTCCATTGGCAAGCTGCTGTCCAGCTACATCGAACACAAGCTGGCCGACGATGGCGAACTGCTGCTGAAAGGGCCCACCATCTTCTCTGGCTACTACAACGACCCGGCAGCGACTGCGCAAGTGCTGCGCGACGGCTGGCTCTATACGGGCGACATTGCCGAGATCGCGCCGGACGGCTATGTCAAAATCACCGGCCGCAAGAAGGAACTGCTGGTGGCCTCGAACGGCAAGAAGATCTACCCCGGCCGGGTGGAGTCACTCTTCAAAGGCGACCCGCTGATCAGTAACGTGGTGCTGGTGGGGGACAAGCTGCCCTTCATCACGGCGTTGATCACGTTGAATCCGGACGCCAAGAAAGGCATGGCCGAAGCCGCAGCCCAGGATGCCGTGAAGGTGGCCGTCAAGAAGGCGAACGCCCACTTGGCCTCCTTTGAGCAGATCCGCAAATTCAAAGTGCTCGAAGCCGACTTCTCCATCGCCACCGGAGAACTGACGCCCACCATGAAGGTCAGGCGAACGAAGGTGCTGGAGAAGTACAAGTCACTCGTCGACGAGATGTATGCGGGGAAGGAGGAGAGTCATTGAGCATCTTTGTTGAACACATTGGTGCAAAAGGCTTCCTCTCTTTTGGCCCGGACTGGCCGGGGCTCGACCTGCGGGATCTGAATATTCTCATTGGGCCGAACGGGTCCGGGAAGTCGAATTTGATTGAGGCGATTGCGCTGTTGAAGGCATTGCCGGATGATCCGGGGAAGTTCCTCAGCCGGGGAGGGCGTGTTTCGGACTGGATTTGGAAGGGCAAACCCCGCGCCCAGTCGGCGCGCCTGGAAATGCGAACCGCGCTTCCGAACAGCGCCTTTTGGGGAAAGATAAATCCCGCGGCAACAACTCTAGTTCACGAGTTTGCTTTGGAGAACAGGGATGAGCGACCCTATATTTCCAACGAACGGGTTGCAAGCGGACTGACGGATTACCTGCCCGATGGCGCTGCAAATGGTGGTCGTGAGAACCTTGATGCCAGACTGGCCGGTCTGGGCCGCTCCGCCTTAACGCGACCCAACGGACAGCATGCTGACGAGCTTTTCTCCCTGGCTGATCGCTATCGCTCTATCCAAATCTTCCGGGGGCCGATTCTCCTTGGCCTCGATAGCATCAAGCAGGCGCAGAGCCCAAGTTTACCGGTGGATTTTCTATCAGAGTACGGCAGCAATGTAGGCTTGGTGCTGAATGCATTCTCGCGTGTCCCTGATAGCCGCAACAGGCTGAGAGACGCATTGAGAGAGGTGACTCCGGATTTTGTCGGGCTCGGCGTTCAGGTGGCCAATAACAGCGTCCTCCTGGAACTGGACGAGGGGCTGGAACTGCCCATACCA
>JBIKMK010000425.1:0-4476 GCA_044359315.1 Bryobacteraceae bacterium
CCATGACTGACAAGGAGCGCAAGCGGCGCGAGGATAAGCTCCGCAAGGAGTTGGAGACCCCGTTCCGCAAGTGGCTGAACGAGGACGTCGCCTACATCATTACGGACGAAGAGCGGACCTCCTGGAAGCGCCTGCAGACCGACGAAGAGCGCGAACAGTTCATCGAAGGCTTCTGGCTGCGCCGCGATCCGACGCCGGATTCGCAGGAAAACGAGTTCAAGGAAGAGCACTACCGCCGCATCGCGTATTCCAACGAGCGCTACGCGTCCGGCATTCCGGGTTGGAAGACTGACCGTGGCCGCATCTACATCACCTACGGCCCGCCGGACGAAATCGAGTCCCACCCCTCGGGCGGCACCTATGAGCGCCCCATTGAAGAAGGCGGCGGCACCACCTCGACGTTCCCATTTGAGAAATGGCGTTACCGCTACATTGAGGGCATTGGCCTGGGCAACGATATCGTGATCGAATTTGTCGATCCGACGATGACCGGCGAATACCGCATGACCATGGATCCTTCGGAAAAGGACGCCCTGATGATGGTGCCGGGCGCGGGCCTGACCATGATGGAGCAGATGGGCATGGCGTCCAAGACGGACCGCTTCTCCCGCACCGACGGTACGCGCCTGGGCACGGGCAATCAGCCGCTGCCGATGCGCATGAATCAGTTTGAGCGTTTGCAGCGCTTCGCCGCCCTGCAGAAGGCACCGTCGATCAAGTTTAAGGATCTGGAAGCCCAAGTGAATTCCAAGGTCACCTTCAACGTGCTGCCGATTCAGGTTCGCGCGGACTTCATGAAGA
Organism: Bryobacteraceae bacterium; assembly: GCA_044359315.1. GTDB lineage: Bacteria > Acidobacteriota > Terriglobia > Bryobacterales > Bryobacteraceae > JAPKYZ01. The sequence continues at coordinate 802 of JBIKMK010000425.1, forward strand.
TGACCAACTCCACCGTGATGGCCTACATCACCATCCAAATGGAGAAGAAGGATCTGCAATTCAAGACCACCGATGGCGTGGCCAAGGGCGTGGTGAACATCTACGCGCGCATCACTTCGATGTCGCGCCGGGTGGTGAACGTCTGGGAACAGCCGGTGACGATTGAAGCTCCCGCCGAGATGTTGCAGGAAGCCTCCAAGGGCAAGGCTATCTACCAGAATGCCGTGCCGCTGCCCCCGGGCAACTACCGGTTGAATGTGGTGGCCAAGGATGTCATCGGCGGCAACATGAACAACTACGAAGTGGCGCTGGCGGTGCCTCGGTTTGATGACGAGAAACTGGGCGTCTCTACCGTGATTCTGGCCGACCAGATCGAAAAGGTGCCGACCAAGAACATCGGCTCCGGCCAGTTCGTGATTGGTTCATCGAAGGTTCGCCCGCGCTTGTCGGAGAGCTTCGCCCGCGATGAGCGGATGGGCATCTACATGTCGCTCTACAACTTCGAGCCGGATGAGAAGACCCAAAAGCCGAGCGGCACCATCGAGTACGAAGTGGTGAAGCGCGACACCAACGAGAAGATTTTCGAGTTCACCGAGGAACTAGCCTCGATTGCCGGCGCATCAGCCACCCAGGTGACCGTGGAAAAGCTGTTGCCACTGAAGAGCTTGGTGCCGGGAAACTACACGCTGAAAATGAAGGTGACGGACAAGAAGCGGAACCAGACGCTGACGCCGACCGCGAACTTTACGGTCACCTAGATGGGGGCGGCCGGGTTGGTGCTCGTGGTGGTTCTTGAGTTGATTTGTGGGTAGTGACTTCGAATCGGTAGTGGCATAAACGGGAGAGGCGTAAATCGATGCTCCGCCGCGCACAGGATGTCGGTCGAGTGAGCAGCTTGCTGCTTCTGGTCGGCGTGTGCGCGTTCACGACGGAAGCCCGGGCGGCAGGGATCGATACGGGGATGCGAATTCGGTTGCATGGCTCGATTGTGGGCTTTGTGACGGGTCCCGCTGGGGCGCAACAGATGGGCGCCACGGTTTTCCTATTGAACAAATACGGCCGCCTGGTGAAAAAGACCTTCACCAATGAGCGGGGCGCATTTGGCTTTGACTTCCTGATGCCCGACGCGTACACGGTGCGCGTCAACCAGACCAGCTTTGCCCCGGCCTCCAAGACCGGTGTTCGGGTGGACCCTGGGGTACGGAGCTTCCTGGCGATTCAATTGGCCTCCGTCGCCAGCTCAATTCAACTGGTTTCGGCCGCGCCGAATGCCGCATCGCTGATGAGCGACGAATGGAAGTGGGCGCTGCGCTCCAATGCTCCACTACGGCCGGTGCTGCGGTTTGCTCCGGATTGGAAGGCCCCACGGACACGCCTGCGTTCGGCGGCATGGTTCACCGAAACGCAGGGCGTTTTGAAGCTGTCGTCTGGTGAGATGGGCTCAGCGGAGGCGGCGTCGCTGGGCGATATGGGTACTGGCTTTGCTTTGGCCACCTCAGTTTTTGGGTCCAGCCGGGTGATGTTCTCGGGCAACGTGGGCTATTCGGCCGCCAACGGCACTCCGGCGGCCGGCTTCCGGACGTCGTATCGTCCCCATGCCGCCGATACGGACCAGTTCAACCCGGAGCTGAAGCTGACGATGAAGCAAGTCTTTCTGCCCTCGGGAGGACTGGGCCGGTTTGCCGGGTCACAGAGCAATCTGCCGGTCTTGCGGTCCATGTCCGCCAGTATCAGCGACCGCGTGCAATTTTCGCAGCGGGTGCGGCTGGAAGTGGGCAGCACGCTGGATTCGTTGAACTTCCTGGGCAAGCTGAACTACTTCAGCCCGTACGCGGTGAGCAGCATCGATTTGGGCCGCGCCGGCATGGTGGAGATCGGATTTAGTTCGGGCGTACCACCGGTGGAGCGCTACCGCACCGCCCGTGAAGCGAGCGAAGGTGACACGGCGGCGGACTTGGCGCAGGACGTTGCGGCGCTGGGCCTGATGCCGCGCCTGAGCATCGCCAACAATAGCTTGCGCGTGCAGCGTTCAGAGAACTACGAGATGGGCTACCGGAAGAATTTCGGCCGCCGGTCAATCAGCGCGGGCTTTTTCCGGGAAGCGATTTCCAATGCAGCCTTGACGTTGGCCTCGCCGACGGGTGCCTACCCCTCTTCCGATTTGCTGCCGGACTTCAACTCGAACAGCGCTGTCTTTAATGCCGGGAATCTCGTACGGAACGGGTTTACGGCTTCAGGGTCGCAACAGTTCGGTGATTGGATGACGGTTTCACTGATCTTCAGCCGCGGCGGGGTGCTGCGCACTGACCAGCGGGAGATGCGGACCAATGATCCGGCAGAGATGCGGGGCGCCATTCGCCGCAGCTTGCAGAATGCGGTTTCAACCCGCCTGCATGGCCGACTGCCCCGCCTGGGCACGCGGTATCTGGCCTCCTATCAGTGGACTGACTATCGGGCGTTGACGCCAGGGCATCTCTTTCTGACCAATATCACGACGACTGACGCGGGATTGAACTTCTCGATTCGCCAACCGATGCCGGCCCTGCCCTTTATGGCCGGACGGTTTGAGCTGCATGCGGAGATGCGCAACCTGCTGGCACAGGGATATCTGCCGTTGACCATGCCCGACGGACGCCAGATCTTGTTGATCCATACGCCGCGCGCCCTGCGGGGCGGCGTGAGCTTTTTCTTCTAGACGCCCAGAAACAGGTACCAGCCTTTTCGGGGCAGACGGCTAGAGCGACCTCCGCATGGTTTCCCAGACCCGGTGGAGTCCGTCGGCATAGCCGCGCGGCTCCTGGTGTTCCACCTGAAAGCGGTGAGCTTCGTCCTTGAAATTGGACCACGTCATCTCTTCCACCAGCTCTCGCGCCAGGGTGGCGGCATCGGCCTTGGGGACAATCAGGCGGTAGGGGTAATCGTTGGTGGGGCTGTGGAGGATCTCGCCTGCCAGCGCGAAACGCTCCTGGAGCGCGGTGAGATGCTTCCGCCGCCGGGCGCGGATCATGATCCGGTCTTCATCGAGACCATCGGCCGGGTTCTGGGAATTCTTGTATGCACAGGCCAGTGAGAACCATCCGTAACGAGTCGCAAGCCACATCGGTTTTCTTGTCTCCCTAAGTCATCATCACCCAACTTCCGGACCGGCCACGCCGGGCCAGGCAATGCCAGCCCCGGGCCGCCAATTTGGGTTCCCGAAGGCAGCTGTGGTAGCCTGTTAGTTGGGCGTGGAATGTCAGGCACAGGCGCATTTTGCGCGCGCCGGAAGTTCAGCCTAAGCTTGGCCGATGTAGCTCAGATGGTAGAGCGCGTCCTTGGTAAGGACGAGGTCACCGGTTCAATCCCGGTCATCGGCTCCAGAAATTCTAAACTCCGACAAGAGGCAGGTCCGTTTAGTCCATGGCGAAGGAAAAATTTGATCGATCGAAGCCGCACTGCAATGTGGGCACGATTGGACACATCGATCACGGGAAGACGACGTTGACGGCGGCGATCACTAAGACGCTGGCTAAGCACAATCCGAAGGTGTCGTTCCGGAGCTTCGACTCGATCGACAATGCGCCGGAAGAAAAGGCTCGTGGTATCACGATTGCCGCATCGCACGTGGAGTATGAGACGGCGAACCGTCACTACGCGCACGTCGATTGCCCCGGCCACGCGGACTACATCAAGAAC
>JBIKMK010000426.1:0-4473 GCA_044359315.1 Bryobacteraceae bacterium
GTCCAGAATGGACCGCAGTTCGTCTTGCGAATACTTCTGTTCCGGATCGTCGTCCCAGACCGCGATCTCCCGCACCAGCGTGTCTTCGCCCGTGTCGAGCTGCTCGTCGAGGGAAACACTCTTGTCCGACTTGCGTTTACGGAGCTTCATCAACGCTTCGTTGACGGCGATACGGACCAGCCAGGTGTAGAATTTTGAGTTGCCTTGAAACCGGTCCAAATTCTCGTACGACTTCATGAAGCTTTCCTGCAGAACATCCTCGGCGTCTTCGTCGTTTTGTGTGATGTTCTTGGCCAGCCGGAAGATTCGTCGTTCGTAGTGCTTTACCAGGTCAGCAAAGGCGGTGTCGTCACCCGCTTTCGCCCGCAACACCAACGGCGCTTCGTCAAATGAAGGAGGCTCAGGCATTTGAGCCTTCACTATAGCAGGCTCATTCGCGATAGACTGCGGAGACATATGAGCCTCACATACCGGATCACCGCCGCTTTATTCCTGACCGCCGCCGCCGCGATGGCCGACTCGGCCGCTGATGTCCTGGCCGCGGACAAGGGCTGGGCCACCGCCATTCAGAAAATGGACTACCCAGCGCTCGAGAAAATGCTGGCCGAAGAACTGGTCTACACGCATTCCAGCGGCCTGATCGACACCAAGAAGCAGTACATCGACAATCTGAAGACCGGTGCCCAGAAGTACAACCAGGTTGAACATGTCGACCCCAAAGTTCAGGTGCATGGCTCCACTGCCGTCCTCACCACCGGCCTCAAGATGGACACGACAACTAAAGGCGTCAACCAGAAAGCCATGTTCCGATTGATCCACGTCTGGGTGAAGAAGGGCGGCACCTGGCAAATGGTGGCCCACCAGACCACGCGCCTCCCGTAGTTGGGCTTGGTCCGCTGCTGGCGGGGACACTAGGAGAATCACAGCCATGAGGACCGTCGAAATTCCTGAGGCCTTGTTTCAACTGGTTGAAGTGCGGGCAAATCAACTGGGTATCCTGCCCGAGTCTGTGGTCATTGCCGCGCTGACCGATCACCTGTCCCCTCCAGCAAATCCTGCCGCAGAGCGAACCTGGATGAAGTGCTTTGGCGCGCTCTCGCACTTGAAAGAGGATAATGCCCGCCTCAATCAGATCATCGAGGAGGAGTTCGGCCAGATTGAACCCGAAATGTGGCGGTGACACTTCCCGCGAGGCGTCGCGCGCTTTGCCAGCCCCATGCGTGAGCTTGGGGCTTCTTCCCGTTTCCGCGAATAGCCCCAAGCTTACGCATGGGGCTGATTGTTCGGATCAACCTCTGCCCCCTACCGTCAAACGAACCTCGTAATGAAAATCACCAACATCAAAACCGTCGTCGTCAACGCGGAAATGCGCAACTGGGTGTTCGTCAAGGTGGAGACGGACCAGGCGGGTCTCTATGGTTGGGGCGAGGCGTCGCTGGAATGGAAGACGCGTGCCGTGGTGGGCTGCGTGGAGGACTTCGCGCCGATGCTGATCGGCGAGGAAGTGGACCGCATCGAGCACCTCTACCAAAAAATGTACCGGCAGAGCTTCTGGCGCGTCTGCGTCATCGGCATGTCGGCCATTTCGGGTATTGAGCAGGCGCTGTGGGACATCCGGGGCAAGGTACTCAACCAGCCGGTCTACAAGCTACTGGGCGGTGCCGTGCGGGACCGCGTGCGGATGTACACACATTTGGGCGGCGGCGACATGCGGGCGGTGTATGAAACCGCGGCTGCCCAGGACGCGCAGCTATTTGTTGACCGGGCGCTGGAAGTGGTCGCCAAAGGCTATACCGCAGTGAAGGTGCTGATCACGCCCCCCACCGAGGTATTGAACTCGATTGCGGACTACAAGTATGCCGCCCGCGTGATGGAAGCCATGCGGCTGGCCGTGGGCGATCAAGTGGACATCATGATCGATTGCCACGGCCGCCATTCAGTGGCCAATGCCATTGAGTTCTGCCGCGTGCTGGCGCCGTACCGGCCCTACTTCATTGAGGAGCCCGTGCCGCCCGAGAATGCCGACTTGATGGCCGAGGTCCGCCGGGCGTCACCGGTGCCGATTGCCACCGGCGAGCGGCTGGTTACCCGCCATCAGTTCCGGGAGCTGTTTGAAAAGAACGCCTGCGCGGTGATCCAGCCGGATCTCTGCCACTGCGGCGGCTTGTGGGAAGCCAAGAAGATCGCAGCGATGGCCGAGGTCTACGCCATGGGCGTGGCCCCGCACAATCCGCTGGGTCCGGTGGCGAATGCCGCAGCGCTCCATTTCGCATTGTCCACCCCCAACTTCCTCATCCAGGAAGATATGCTCACCGACGTACCCTGGCGCTGGGAGGTGGTGCAGCATGCGCTCACCACCCAAAATGGCTACTGGCTGCCCTCGGATGCACCGGGGTTAGGAATAGAAGTAAATGAGAGCGCCGCCGCCAGGCATCCGTTCCAGCAGGAAGTGATTCATGCCACCACAGTCCGGGCCCATGACGGCGCGGTATTGGATTGGTAAAGGAGACCAGTTGGTCGGAAAGCGTGAGCTACTTGGCCGCGGCGGCCGGCGTGGCCTTCTTGCGCGGCGCGCGCTTCTTGGCGTCCGGGGCAGCCGTATCGCTCTTTTTCAGGCTTTCACGAGCCATGTCCAACACGAACTTCTTTTCGCCGTGCTCATCAAACTTAATCGCGATGCGGTCTTCCGTGCATACACTCACCGAGCCAACACCGAACTTCGCATGCTCGACACGGGCACCCGTGGCGAATAAGGGCTTTGCTGCCATGAAATTACCTCAATTTAATGATAGCAGGATTGCAAACAGCCTGCTTCGCCGCAACCAAGCTGCCCGAACTTGCGTCGGACTGGGCGTGGTAGGACTGATTTGCAAAGTTATCTTGCTGGGCACGCTGCTGCCCGTGGCACTAGTCACCTCGGCCTATGGCCAAACGGAGCAGCTATCTCGCGAACCTCGCTGGATCGTGATTCTGCGCTCACCTTCCATCGCCGAGCAGATGACCGCACCCGCCGCCTTGCCGCTGATCGTGGCTGAGACTGCAAAATCCGCGATCGCGCGGGAGCAACTGGGTTTGCGGCGCCTGATCGAAGGCCGAGGCTTGCGTGTCACCGGGGCCAGCGATCTGCTGTTGAATGCCCTCTACATCAGTGGTGATGAAGCCAGTGCAGAGAGTCTGCGTAGTCATCCTGATGTCGAAGGCGTAGTCCGTGTCCGTTACTTCCATAAGCTGTCCGATGACCGGGCGACTCAGATTGTGAATACACCCGCGGGCTGGCAGCTATTGGGCGGTGAAGGCAATGCCGGGGCCGGCCGGCGCATTGGGATCATTGACTCAGGCGTCGATGCAACGCACCCGGCCTTGCAGGACCCCTCGTTGACGCCGCCCGCCGGCTTTCCGCGCGTCAGCCGGGATTCGGACCGCCCCTTTACCTCTTCCAAAGTGATCGTTGCCCGCAGCTATGTGGACCTGTTGAGTTCCACCGACCCGCTCTTCTCCCGGCCGGACGACCGCTCCGCGCGCGACCGCGATGGCCACGGCACCGCGATTGCCATGCTGTCCGCCGGACGTCGCGTCACGGCACCGGGAGCCACCGTGGTGGGCGTCGCGCCCAAGGCCTTCATCGGCAACTACAAGGTATTTGGTTCACCAGGCTTGAATGATTCCGCCAGCGACGAGGCCGTGATCACGGCGCTGCAGGACGCGGTGCGTGACGGCATGGACGTGGTGACGCTCAGCCTGGGCTATGCGGCGGAGTTTGGCGCCCTCGATACCTGCGGCCCCGCCAACAACCGTCGCCCGTGCGACCCGCTGGCCTCCGCTATTGAGAACGCCGCGCGGCTGAACGTGGCCGTGGTGGTGGCGGCAGGCAACAGCGGAGAGAATGGCTTCAACCTGCCGACGCTGGGCTCCATCGAGTCACCCGGTACGGCTCCGGCGGCCATCACCGTGGGGGCCATCACCAACGCGCACATCTATTTCCAAAGCGTGAGAGTTTCCGGTGGTGCGGTTCCGCCAGCCCTGCAGCGGCTGAATGCCCGCTTTGGCGACGGTCCGGTACCGGACCAGGCAGTGACGGCACCCCTTCGCGACGTGGCGCAATTGGGCGACGACGGCAAGGCCTGCCGCCCGCTCGGCAACGGTTCACTCAGCGGAGCCATCGCCCTGATCGATCGTGGTGGCGACTGCTCGCGGGAATCAAAAGTCAACCACGCGCAGCGGGCGGGGGCGGTTGGCGTGGTGCTGGTGCAACTGGATGGGACAAACAGCGTTTTCCCGATGCGAGGGCTGCAGGCCACAGGTATTCCAGCCGTGTTGGTGGGCTCGAATGACGGCAAGGCATTGCGGAGCTATTTGCTGCAGAACTCCGGTGCCCGGGTGACGCTGGACCCGGCTGTGGTGCAGGTGGACGCACCCTCCAATGAGATCGCCTCTTTCTCGTCCCAGGGCCCTGGGACGAGAAAGAGGCGATCT
>JBIKMK010000427.1:0-4466 GCA_044359315.1 Bryobacteraceae bacterium
CTGAAGGTACTGGAGGACTCCCATCAAAAGCCATCAGAAGAGGCGATTAAGGAATTGGAGAAGCACATTAGCGATGTTAAATCCGTCGTAGTTGCCCCCCAGCCAGCAGACATGCAAAAGATCGATGAAGTTCTGCAAGGGCTCAGACGGGACGTTGCCGGCACTCAAGATTGGTCTAGGGACGAATACGTCAGGAAGGCGGAAGTGGGCCGAAAGGCAGAATTGGTAATCAGATTCATCCGGCTGGTGGAGGCTTCTCCCAACAAAGATGTCCGGGACGCCTGCCTAAGATCTCGCGACAGTTTCTTGAAAACGATTCTTCCCGGTGCTGACGCCTCGATTGCGAGAGCTTACGACGTCGTACAGCAGGCGGCGCAGAACGTCACCCGCGAAGATCTCCAGAATGCGATAAAGAACAAGAACGTCTGGATCGAAATGGATCCTCCGACCCCCCTGCCCTATCAACTCGTTACTTTTCGTGTCCGGCTTCGCCGATCAGGCCTGGACACGGCGGTCGCACGAAAGGAAGTCCCTTGCTCCTGGGAGGGTAGTGCGGCAGGATTGAAAGGCGCGGAAGGCTGGGCGGTGTCAACGTTTTTCGCGCCGCCACCGGGTTGGTGGCGGCGCCGCATCGCCACATTGTGGCAGCGCTTATTCAAGAAGAACTCAACTTACGATGCATTGGCCGCTCTAACGGTCAAGGCAATTTTCAAAGATATTGAGGCAGCGCAAATGATCACTGTCAATCTCGACCCGATTAAGTCATACGACTTGAGTAGGCTTTGGTTGGCCGTCGGAACACAGGCCGTAACCGTTCTGATTGTCAGCGTCGGACTCTTGGGAGGAGGCCAAGAGAAGATTCAGGCCCTTGACTGGCCTTCCGCAATCGTTGCTTTACTTGCAATTGGCTTTGGGGCGGATACGTTAAAGAAGGTCCTGACGCGGGAATGATCGGCCCTCAGGGATCCACCAGCGCTGTCACATTGCTTGATGAACGACGAGCAGCCAGTCCTTGCTCAAAGATCTTGAGGGCGAAGACCGGTCTCTTTCCCGATCTTCGCCAGAGCCGCGGGGCCAATCTCCTCGCTGTCATGGAAACAGAATGTGAAATTTGGCCACCCTGGCCGCTGCAATTTGCGGTGTGATCCGATCTGTTTCTTCAGCGTCCAGCCGATTCTCAGCAAGGCGGCGTAGACACGCCGGGCCTTGGCTGCACTCCAGGTGCTCACGCCGCGAACAGAACCCGGAGTGGCTCCGGGACTTCCTCACCGCTCTCAATCATGTCGGCCAGAACTTGAAGGGCGATCGCCTTCACTTTTCGCACGGCCTCGCCTTCGCTTACGCCATAAGCCATGACGCCCGGAAGATCGGGCACCGAGGCCAGGATTCTCCCGTCGGCTTCGCATTCGATCTCTACCCGGATTGGGTCAATGGACACCATGCACCTACAGTCTAGCGGATCGCTCTCAGCCCACCTCAACCACAGCCAACCGCCCCCACTAAGCGAGAATAGAGAGCGTGAAGATCCTCGTTTCCGCCGGTGAATCGTCGGGGGATCTGTATGCGGCTACGCTGGTCGAAGAGCTGCAGCGGCGGTTGCCGGAGGCGGAGTTGTTTGGGTGTCCTGGTCCGCGGATGGCTCGGTTGGGCGTTCGGGCGGTGATTGACCAACGGAAGTTGGCCGTGGTGGGGCTGGTGGAGGTGGTCCGCCATATCCCGACCATCTATGGTGAATACCGCAAGCTGATCGCGGCGGCCCGGGCGGAGCGGCCGGCGGTGGCCATTCTCACGGATAGCTCCGGTTTTCATCTGCGCGTGGCCCGCGGCCTGAAGAAGCTGGGGATTCCGGTGGTCTATCTGGTGGCACCGCAGGCTTGGGCTTGGCGGCGGAACCGGGTGTATCAACTGAAAGCGACCGTTGAGCGGCTGCTCTGCATCTTCCCGTTTGAAGAAGAGTTCTTCCGCCGCTACGGAGTTCCGGCGCACTACATCGGCCATCCGCTCGTCAATCTGGTGCGGGCGACCGCCACGCGCGAGGAGTTTTTCCAGCGCCACCAACTGGACCTCGCTCGCCCCCTGGTGGCGCTGCTGCCCGGCAGCCGCCGCGGCGAGATCACCCGGCATTTGCCGTTGTTGCAGGACACCGTCCGGTTGATTTCAGCGAAGATTCCCGGGGTGCAGTTCGTTCTGGGCACACCGGCCAGCCTGGAGGACAGCTTCATCCGCGCGGCGCTGCCTGACGTACATATTGCAGCGGGCGAAAGCTGGAACTTGATGGCTCACGCCGATCTCGCGTTGCTGGCCAGCGGCACCGTCACGGTGGAGGCGGCGCTGCTGGGGGTGCCGATGGCCACGTTTTACCGTGTGAGTACGCTAACTTGGGAGATAGGGCGGCGGCTGGTGAACGTTCCGTTTTACTCGATGGTGAATCTTGTCGCCGGCCGCAAGATTGTCGCGGAGTTGATCCAACCGGAAGCAACGGGCGAGAACCTGGCCGCGGAGGCTGTCCGCCTGCTCTCCGATGAAGCGGCCCGAAGCGCGATGCGGGAGCAGTTGGGCGACGTGAGGCGGAGACTCAGCACCGCGGGCGATCCGATGGCCCGCGCCGCGGATCACGTCCTGGCAACAATTCGTGGAACCGATACGAGATAACAGGGATCGAACCATTTAGTTATGCGCCTGGCCAAGATCATTACCGCCCTTTCCATGGCGGCCCCACTTTTCGCTCAAGCGGAGCGACGTGCCCGCATCGATGTGCAGGACCTCAAGGTGGAGGCGACGGTCAACCCCACCACCCAAAGCCTACAAGCTCGCGCCACGCTGGTCTTCATCCCGCTGGACGCAAACACCCAGACGATTACTCTCGAACTGAATGACGCCCTGAAGGTCTCTCGCGCCAACGACGACAAGGATCAACCGCTGACGGCCTCGCGGTCAGGGGAGTTCACCATCCGCGTCACGTATCCGGACGTGCTGCCCAAGGGCCAACCGGCGACGCTCAGAATTGCGTATGACGGCAAGCTGGCGGGACAGGAAGAGTCGCCCGTCTTTGGCATCCGCTTCGCGGCCATCCGATCCGACTTTACCTACCTGCTCTACCCGGCGCGCTGGTTTCCGGTGAACGACTACACGGCGGACCGCTATACCAGCGAGTTCACGGTGATGGCACCCAACAACTTCAAGCTGATCAGCGGTGCTTTTGAAACCAGCACCCCGGCGGGCAACGGCACCGCCTGGACGGCCAAGTTCACGCAACCGGGCTTTGGCGGAAGTCTCGCCCTGGTCACCGGCAATCCGGCGCGCGTGCAGGCGCAGGGTGCCAATACGACGCTCTACCTGCGCGAAACCGAATCGATGGCGAAGGCTTATGGCGAAGAAGTGGGCAAGATCCTCTCGTACTACGCGGGCCTGTTCGGACCTCCGCCCAGCGCCGCGCTGACCATTGTCGAAACGGAGAAAGGCGCGCCCGCCGGTTATTCGGCCCCTGGCGTGGTCTTTCTTTCGCCGGGCACTATCGGCAATCAGGTGAACTCGCGCGGCTTGGCCAATCAATTGGCGCGGCAATGGTGGGGGGTGTCGGTCTCCCCTGTTTCCCGCAATCATCTATGGATCACCAATGGCCTGGCGCGTTATTCAGAGCTGCTCTATCTCGAGCATCTCTCGGGTGCGGGCGTCTTTGAGACAGAGATGCGCGACGCCTACATTGAAGGCCTGACGTTGAATGAGCCCCCACTGATCCAGGCCGCCCGCGTCGAAGATTACTCGCCGGAGTATTGGGCGCTGACCGGTGGCAAGGGCGCGGCCGTGTTCAACATGTTGCGTCTGGTGACCGGTGAAGAGAAGTTTTCCGCCTCCTTGAAAGCCTTCGCTCAGCAGTTTGCCGGCAAGTCTGCCGGGACCGGCGATCTGCGCAAGGTTTTCGAGGGTCAAGTGGGGCAGGACTTGGGCTACTTCTTCATCCAGTGGGTGGAATCCAGCGGTGCGCCTGAATTCAAGCTGGAATACACCATCTTCCGTACCTCCAAGGGCTTCCGGATCGTTGGCAAAGTGGCCCAGGATCTGGACACCTTCCGCATGCCGGTGGAATTGAAGATCGAAACGGAAGGCAACCCGGAAACCAAGCTCATCGAAGTGGCGGGAACCTCGACGGAGTTTGCGGTTGAGACGTTCGGCAAGCCGACTCGCCTTGTGATGGACCCCTCCGCCAAAGTGCTCCGTTGGAGCCCGGCCGTCCGCGTCGCCGTCGCCATCCGCCGCGGCGAGCAGTTTGCGGAGGTCAACGAGTTTTCCGAGGCGTTGAAGGAGTATCAGAAGGCACTGGACGTGCAGAGCGCTTCGTCGCTCGCGCAATACCGCATTGCCGAAATTTTCTTCCTGCAGAACAACTACCAGACCGCCGCCAACTCCTTCCGCGCCGTGCTGCAGGGGGATCTGGAACCCAAATGGACCGAAGTGTGGTCCCGCAT
>JBIKMK010000428.1:0-4452 GCA_044359315.1 Bryobacteraceae bacterium
CATCCGCCCCCGCGCCCAGCCTACCGCCCGAAAGCCTACTGCGTGCTCTGCAATCGGATCACCGGCAGGATTTGGACGCCATCGTCAAGCGGGCCATGCAGCCCGAACTGGCTGAACGATACGAGACCGTGGACGCACTGGCGGCTGATCTTCGCCGCCACCTGGCAGGGTTGCCGGTGGCGGCCCGCCAAGGCACCACCTGGTATCTGCTGCGCAAGTTCGTGCGCCGCCACCGGTGGAAGGTGGCCGCGGCGGCGGCCGTGGCGGTGACCGTGCTCACGCTGTCCGCGGGGCTGGCGCTTTTTGCCGCGCGTGCCAGCCGCGAACGCGATTTGGCCAACTCCGAGCGTGAACGGGCCGAGCGAGTCTCCTCCTTCCTCACCTCCCTGTTTGCCGGGGCCGACCCGCGCCAAGCCCAAGGCAGCACGCTCACCGCCCGCGACCTGCTGGACAAAGGCGCGCAACGCCTGACGGCCGGCCAGGACCTGAACCCGCAAGTGCAAACGCGATTGCTGAAGACCATGGGCGAATCCTACCAGCACCTGGGATTGTTCGGGCAGGCCGAAGACCTCTACCGCCGTCAACTGGAAGTGGAACGCAGCGCCAGCGGTCCCCGGAGCGTACCCACGCTAGCCGCCCTGCTCCAGTTGGCCGACATGGAGCGCCAGCGGGGCAAGATCGAATCGGCCCACGCGCATCTCACCGAGGCCGTCGCGGGCCTTCGAACGTCACCCGCAGGCCGGGCGGCACTGGCTCATGCGCTCAACGATCTCGGCCTGGTGGAGCAGATCTTTGGCAACCTAACGGTCGCCGCCGGGCTGTTTCGCGAAGCGATTCCCATCGCGCAGGAATCCGAGAGCGGGCGCGTTGAGGCTTTGGCCATGCGGTCCAACCTGGCCGCGGTTCTGTGGGACGCAGGCGAACTGGGCGCGGCCGAAAACGAGTTGCGCGCTGTCTTTGCTGAGCGGACCCGCGTGCTGGGCCCGAAGCATCCGCTGCGGCTGCGATCCATGGGACGTCTGGCGCGGGCTCTCTACCGCAACGGGGCTTACGGCGAGGCCGCGCAGTTGGTGACCGAAGGACTGCCATTGGCTGTCACTGTGCTGGGCGAAAACCACATCGACCTCATGATCCTGCGGCAAGTGGAGATCGATCTGGGCGAAGCCATGGGCGCCACGGACACGACCGCCCGGCGGAAGGCGTTGGCGACCCGCGCGGAGGTGGCCTTGGGTCCCACTCAACCGGACGCGCTGCTGTGGCGTATGAGATCGCTGGCAGCAGGTGCGCCTTCGCCCGCCTCGCGCTCCAGTTGTGAGGCGGCCATCTCCGCACTCGAAGGGCGAGCGGGGCCTCGGGCGTTGACCGTGGCTCGTGGCCTGGAACCCTGCGCCGAACTGTTGCTCCGCGCGGGACTGAATGATTCGGCCCTCCCGCTGATCCGCCGCGCGGGCGAAATTCGCCGCGCCGTCGGCCAGACCAGCCACCCGGAACTGGCCGGTAACCTGGCGCTCGAAGCCCGGGCGCTGGGCCGTGTGCCGGAGGCGGAACGGCTGCTGCGTCAAGCTGTGGCCATCGATCGCGCCGCGTACCACCGCCCCCACCTGCAGACCGCGGCGCATCTGGAGGATCTCGCCAAGCTGACGGCGGATCAGCGGGAAGCTGCCGCCCTGGCTGCCGAAGCGAGGGAGTTGCGGCGCGCCGTGCTTAGTGCGACTGCTCCCACAAGCGGTAGGCCGTAGGAAGCTGGTTCCGTAGCCGAGGCCACGTCGCCCGATTCGAGCGACGGATAAAGGCTCGGGACGCGGAATCCGCCTGCCGGCTGCTGAGTAAGCCGAAATTCCGCGCCGGAAAGCCGGACCGGACTGTCGCGTCCGCCTCGACCACCGCATCGGCGGCGATGAGCGCGGGTGCCAGTGAATGTGCGAAAGGGTAGTGTCTTGGTTTCATCGGACAAAAATGCTCCTGTCCGTGATAACGACACCCGTGTGCAAACCCTATCATCCCGCTGAGAAAAAGTTTCCGGTCTCCTTCCGGCGGGTCATCCTGTCTGAAGCGATGCGCTCCCGATGGAGGAAACCGGAGCTTTCAGCCGATGCCGGCGCGGCGGGCGAAAGTCGCGCTTAGCGTTCGCGCCCGGTAAACCAGAAGCGGTGCACCGGAGCGGGCATTTCGCTCTTGGCGCCCATCACACTCTTCCACAGGATGACGTTCAGCTCGTGCATGGGCGCACGGTCCACTTCATCCAGATCCATCTCCATGGAAGCCTTGCCGCCCCAGGCATTCTGGCCGTTCTTTTCGTTCACTTCCCAAGTGGGTGCCAGGGCGGTGTACGGCGTCAGGTCCGCCTTGTCGGAGAACGAGTTGTACATGGGGGGAGCGGCCGCGTCGTACTGGGTCATCGGTGGCAGGCCGAGCAGCAGCTCAATGGTGCGGATCATCGACGACGTCGTGTAGAGCGTCGAATCCACCACATTGCGCTTCGTATAGGGGCTGATCACGAGACCCACGGTCCGCCGTGCGTCCACGTGGTCGGGGCCATTCTGGGCGTCGTCCTCGATCATGAAGATCGCGGTCTCTTTCCAGTACTTGCTACGCGTGACGCGCTCCACCAGTTGGCCCACGGCATGATCCGCATTGGCCACCATGGCGCGTGGCGTCAGGCCACCGGGGCGGGTACCGGCGGTGTGATCTTCCGGCAGGCTCATGATGATGAAGTTCGGCAGCCGCTTATTCGGATCAGTCGAGTCGTAGTTGGCTTCGTACTGGTCGAACTCGCGGATGAATTCGCGGACATTGTCGGTGTCGCGCATGCCGGGCAGCTTAAACTTGGGTGACACGCGACCCAGCAGCCCACCGACGCCGGGGGAGGCTTCCATGGTGGTGCCATCGCTGGAGCGGGAGGCGTATTCGCCATAGCTACGATAAGTGAGGCCCGCGCGGGCCGCCAAGTCCCACAGATGGCCGCCAGAGGGTACATAGGCCGGGGCCGCCACGCCCGCCGAATGTCCGCCGTAGTTGGCGGGCCACATCTTTTCGTTGTAGTCCGTGGCGATGGCGGAGTTGGACCACGAATGGCCGTCCACGCTCACTTCGCCATCACAGAACAGATTGTCCAGCAGCACCCACTGGTTGGCAATCGCGCGATGGTTGGGCGTCACCTTGTCACCAAAGATGGCCAGACGCGGGTCGCCGTTGCCCTTCTTCATGTCGCCGAACACCTGATCGTAGGTGCGGTTCTCCTTCAGCACGTAGATCACATGCTTGATCGGCGAACCGACTCCCACCTGCCGCGGCACGATGGTCGGCTCCTTCGGCTCCCGCGCCTGCTGCAGCAGCGCGTCGTTGTAGGGTACGTTGTCGTATACCTGCTTGGTCCACGCCTTCAGCTCCGTCTTCAGGTTCTTCAGCGTCACAAAGTTCACGCTGCCCTTTTGGAGCGACCGCACGGAATCTTCCTTGCCCTTTACCGCCAGCGGACTGGTGGGTCCGGCGACGTTCGAATAGGAGCCCATGCCCTTGCTGTTGCCCACCGCAATGCGCGCCCCCGGCAGCAACGCCAGAGACGACGGATACCAGCCGGAGGGCATAAAGCCCAGGATCTCGGTGCCGTTCACTTTGGCCGTGCTCAGCACCGCCACCGCGTTGTTGTCAGCGTTGGCCACGAACAGCAGATTCGCTTTACGGTCCAGCGCCAGGGCGTTGGGCGTCGAGCCGGGAGGCGCGCTGGGATAGAGCGCGACATTCACCGTCTCCACCACCAGGCGCTTCTTCGTGTCGATCACCGAAACGGTGTTCAGATTGCCGTTCGAAACAAACAGCCGCCCGTCATCGGCCAGTTCCATGTCGTTCGGATTATTGCCCGCCACAATGCGCGAAACCACCTTGTTGGACGCCGTGTCGATCACCGAAATCGAGTTGCCGGACCAGTTGGATACGTACATCGTCGCGCCATCGGGCGTCAGCAGCACGTCATAGGGCGAGGCATCCACCATGATCTTGTGCAGGATTTTGCCGGTCGCCGTGTCGAACACCGCAATGTAGCCGGCCAGCGGATCGTTGCCGCGATTGGCGGCATAGAGCAGCGGCTTCGACGGGTGATGCGCCATGCCGGACCAGTAGGTCTTTTCAGCCGGGACCGTGTCCTTCCACTGCGCCACCGGCTTGTCGCTCAGGCGACCGTTCGCATAGTCAAACACATACACCGGTGCGATTTGCTTGTCCCGCGCATGGGCCGCATTGCCACCGCTGACGAAAAGCCGCTTGCCGTCGTTTGACCACGCCAATCCCAGCCACGCGGAACGCAGCGGAATGCGCTGCACGGCCTCTTCTTTGGCCGGGTCCATGACCACCAGGCCATGCGGATTAAACCCGCCATGCGTCGCCACCAGCGCCTTGCCATCCGGCGCGAGGCTGACATTCAGCAGCAGATCTTCAGTCGGAACCGGCTTACCC
>JBIKMK010000429.1:0-4442 GCA_044359315.1 Bryobacteraceae bacterium
CGCGCAGACCCGGCAAGGCCTCTTCCGGTTGCGGCATCATCTTGGACGGTCCACCGGACTTGCGTTCGATGATCACGCGCCCACCGCTGCCGGTGACGTTGACGAAGTCGCCCTTCTTCAGGCGGTCAACAAAGTCGGAGAAGCTGAACGCCCCATAGGCGCGCTCAGAGAACGTGGAATCCAGTTGCAGCATGGTGGACTTCAGCAGTCCCAACTGCGGCTGGACGTTGCGGCGTTCCAGCACTTGCAGGGCCCGCTCCACCAGGTTCATCGACAATGCCAAATCCAATGCGGGCGGACGCGCTTGGCGCGGCTCACCACTGCGTTCGGGGCGGTCACCACGATCTTCCCGGTTGCCGCGATCTCCGCGGTCACCACGGTCGCCGCGATCACCACGTCCGCGGCCACGGTCGCCACGATCACCACGGTCACTGCGCTCGACGCGTTCAGCACCTTCCCGGCGAACGGTGCGGATTTCACCCGGCAGCGTCTCGATCACCCCGGTGGGGGCGATGACCACGGAAGCGGCGGGCGTGGCACTGTACTGAGACTGCGACGACGGTTCCGGACGGTCCGGCAGCAGCGACTCATAACTGATAAATTCATGGCAATTCTGCTGCAGGATGGTGGAGGTGAAGGCCTTGCCTCCCACCACGTAAACCTGCTTGCCGTATTCCTTCAGTTTGTTCACCAGCGGGATGAAGTCGCTGTCGCCCGACACGATGCAGAACGCATTGACATGGCGATGCGTGAAGGCCATTTCCAGCGCGTCCAGCGCCAGGTTGATGTCGCCGCCGTTCTTGTCGCCGCGCGGGCTGGGCATCCGCTGCACCATCTGGACCGCGTTTTCAGCCATCTGGCGGGCGGCCGATTCCTGGCGCCCCCAGTTGGCGTACGCGAACTTAGCTACGATATCGCCGCGCTCTTTCAATGCTTCGAGGGGAATCGAAACATCGAACTCGCGACGCAGGGTTGATTTGAGACCAATCTCGATGTTGTCGTAGTCGACAAACACCGCGATGTTCAACTTTTCTTGCATGCGCTCTCTTTTCTGTGGGGGTTCGCGGTGCCAATCCATGATCTGTCTGAACCTGTCAGGCGGTCAGCGGAACGGCTTGGCGGATGAAATCCACGATGCCTTCCAGCGCGGCCCCTGGCTGAAACACTTGCGCCACCCCAAGCTGTCTTAACTGTTCGGCATCGTCATCCGGGATGATGCCGCCTACGATGACCACCACATCCGTTAGTTGCTTCTCGCGAAGTAACTGCATGATGCGGGGCACTATGCTATTGTGCGCCCCTGATAGGATGGACAACCCAATTACTTGGACGTCCTCCTGCAAGGCCGCGTTCACGATCATCTCCGGCGTCTGCCGCAATCCGGTGTAGATCACTTCCATGCCAGCGTCGCGCAGGGCGCGTGCGATTACTTTGGCTCCACGGTCGTGCCCGTCGAGGCCCGGTTTCGCCACCAGCACCCGGATACGTTGGTCCATTGAACGGCTTCAGAGTTTTTGAGCGGATCGTGCGGGTGTCATGCCGAGACCGGAATGCCACCCGCTTGCATTATAGTACGCGGCGGGGTAGCGCAAGTGGCCCACCGGCGGACCTGCCCGGCACGCGGCTTACCGGATGACATCCACACTGGCGATCGTACGTTCGCTGTGGCGCATCTCGTTCACCACTTTGCCCTTCGGGTCCACCTCGACCAGACGGCGTCCCGTGTAGTCAGAGATCAGCCAGTTGCCATCCTCAAATACCGCCATGCCACTGGCCCAGCCAAACTGGATGTCCTGCTTGGCTCCGGCAATTGAGCGGACTACTTTGCCCGCTTGATCCACTTCCACCACCTCACCGGGATCGCTGATGCTGATCATGGTGTGGCCGTTGGGCAGGCGGAGCGCCTGGTAGGCGCGGCGATTCTCACCGTTGGGTGCTTGCCACTGCCAGATGATCTTGCCGGAGGTGTCCACCTCTATGATCTTGGCCACCGCCTCCACCGCGATCAGCGTCGTGCCAGCCGGAGTGCGGCGTGAGTTACGCATCCGCATATTGGCGATGTCGGGGCTCGAATAAGTCCAGACGATCTTCTTCCCTGGTGTCACCTCGATCACCTTCCCCAGCTTGGCATCACCAATCAGCGTATTGCCGTTGGGCAAACGTTGAGCAGCCAGCGGATGTTCCAGGCCGTCTGAATAGGACCAGACCACGTTGCCCTGCCCATCCACTTCCTGCACCGTCTTATCCGGCCCGATGGTGAACAAAGCATGCCCGCCGGGCAAGGACTGGACATCGTGGCCGCGCTTGTTCGGCTTGGTCCACAACACGCGGCCGGAGGGCCACTCCATCGCAATGATTTCGCCCTTGGGGCCGTGATCGGAGACCAGGATGCGGCGTTGCGCCGGGGCGGCTTTGAGATGCTTGTCGAAAAAGGCGAAAGCACGCGCTTCGGCCTTTTCGGCGTCGGCTCCGCGAAATCCGTGCCCAGCGCCTGAGAGCGTTTCCAGTTCGGCTTCCACGCCGGCGGCCACCAGCCGTTCGGTGATCCAGAGCGAGTGCTCGTAGGCCACGTATGCATCCTTGGTGCCGTGAATCGAGAGCGTGGGCGCGGCCTGTGGCGTCACCCAGTTGATGGGGCTGGCCTGTTGGTGGATCAAGCGGTTCTGGTCGAGATGGCCGCCCAGGAACTGCGGCAGCACTTGCGCCGCATCGACGCTCTTGGAATAGGACTGCGTGAAGTCGGTTGGCCCGTAATAGTTGACCACGCAGTTGACGCGTTCCTCACCCTGGGCCGTCAGGCCCAGCATCAACACGAGGTGACCTCCGGCGCTGCCGCCCATGGCGCAGACCTTCGTCGGGTCCAGTTGAAACCGCGCCGCGTTGGCCTTCAGGAAACGGACGGCCGCTTTGACGTCCTCCACCGGAGCCGGGTACTGATGGCGGGGAGCAAGCCGATAGCTGGCGGTAGCCGCCACGTAGCCTCTCTCCGCCAGACGGATGGCCACGGGCAAATAGCTGTTGCGGTGCCCAGCACGGAATCCGCCACCATGCACCAGCAGCACCAGCGGCAAGGGCCCGGAGGCAGTGCGCGGCCGGACCACATCCAGCAGGCTCTTTTGGCCAACGCTTGAGTATTCGACGCCGGCTTCATGGATGACGCCGGGGGGCATGGCCGGTACCGCCGGTGGCGCGGCCTGGGCCAGCAGGAGAAGGGTTGCGATTTCGATGATCACCACGCGAGCATATCAGCACCGGGGTTGTAACACGATAGACTTTAATCATTGTTGAGTCTTGCTGTAGTGGTCTTGTTTTGCCAGGCTGGCACGCCCGCGCCGCAAAGTCCCGCGCCTGCCAAACCGGTGATGGAGTCAGTTCCTCCGGCGCCCGCCGCGCGGCCCACCGCCCTGAGCGTGAGTGAGGGGACGCCCGCCAATGTGCTGGGCAAGACGGACACGCAGTCCGGCGAAAGCCGCCGCAATGAGAACGTCCAGTTCAATCTGATCGACAACAATGGCCTGCAGGAACTGCGCAAGCGCCTGGGGACCAGCGCCACCATCGTGCCCGATTTCTCGCCGGCCCGGAGCTACTTTGGCGCCGAGTTCGGCACGGCCTCGGTGGGGTCCATTCACTTGCCCGGCGGCAAGCCGGCCGCCGCAGTGCACGGCAATGTGTTCTGGGCGCACTCCAACAGTGTCACCACGGCGCGGTCATTCTTCCAGGTAGGCGGCGTGCAGCCGGCGCGGGAGAACGAATATGGCCTGTCAGCGACGCTCCCTTTGTGGAAGAAGGCGTGGCTGACGGTGGACGGTTCGCAGCAGAAGCTGCGGGGGCAGGTGAATGGCAACATCCTGGTGCCACGACTGGAGGAACGGGTACCCTTGGCGACCGATCCCCGGATCCGCTCCATCATTGAGCGCTGGATGCGAGCCTATCCGCTGGCGCTCCCCAACCGGCCAGACATTGATCCGCGGGCGCTAAACACCAATTCGCCCCAGTTGATCAATACCGACAACACCGCGCTTCGGTTGGAACAGCTGTTGGGCAGCAAAGACCGGATTATCGCGCGGCATACGTACATGAATCAGCGGGTGGACGCCTTCCAGTTGGTGGCGGGCCAGAATCCGGATACGACCACCAAGAACCATTCGGCCCGATTAACCTGGCTACGGGTGTTCCGGGCGCGCACCACGGGACAGTTCACGCTTGGGTTTGAGCGGCAGCATTCGTTGCTGGTTCCGGAACAGAACGCGGTGGGGCCTCAGGTGCAGATTGGCACGGCGTACACCACCTTGGGTCCGGGTTCGGGCATTCCCATTGACCGCATGCAGAACCGGTTCCGGTATGCCGGCTTGGTGAACCACAAGGCGGGCCGGCATGACCTCTCATTTGGGGCGTCACTCACCCGGCTGCAGTTCAATGGACGGGAGACGTCTTCCAACCGG
>JBIKMK010000430.1:0-4441 GCA_044359315.1 Bryobacteraceae bacterium
TTCACTAATTTGTGGAAGCCCACCAACAGGCCCAGAGCCACCATGAAGATCACCCAGCCTTCCAGGACATGGAAGAACCCGTTTGCAAACTCAGTATTGATTTCGCTGATGATGCCCGTGATCGTCACGCGGCTGGCATTGGCCACAATCGCAATCGGAATCGTCGCCCCCAGCAGCACCCAACGCATCCATTCCTTTTTGTCAAAAAAGAACCCGTAAACCAGGGAGAGGAAGGTCAACGACAACAAGGACCGGATACCGCTGCACGCTTCCACCACGGAAAGCTTCTGGCTGGCCAATTCCAGCACGTTCCCTTCGCGCAGCACGGGGATGCCGATCGAGTTCAATGTGGTCTCAGCGACGGCGCTGGCGAATAGCTGTAGCGGAAAAGTAATTTGGCTGTAAATGATCGCCGGCAACGGGATCATGAAGATCGTGAGAAACAAAGGAAACGCCAGTTCCTTCAGCACTTGCCAACCACCCAGATACAACACCACGCCCACCAGGGACTCGATAAAGGCCGTCCGCTGCAGGAATAGCTCCGCGCCCAGGGTGCCAATCATCAGCTGAAATGCGCCAAAGGCGATGATGACCAAGCCAAAATTGCTACCCGACCAATCCATTGAAATCAGCTTCTCGCGGTTCAGCCAAGCGATGTAACCGGCCACGACGGGAACGAAAAACCCATGGCCCATGTCCTCGTCGTTCATCCACTGGTTGACCAGGCGCGTCAAAGTCGGCAGATAACAAACGATCAACAAGGCCATGAACCAGCCCACCTTGATCCACGGAACGGGCAAAGGAGCCGGCTTAACTTCCTCAACGTTTGAAGATTGCTCCAGCAGCGGAGACTCTGGCGGTGCACCCATAGACAACTTTCCTCACTTTCAGTAGACCATAGGTCCCAGATGCCAACAAGGCCTTCGAGGCCAGAACCAGGGTACCGGAACGAAACAGTACTACGGTTCGTAGACGCGCCAAATCACGCTGCTACGCTAAGGACATCAACGTGCTTTACCTACGACTGTCCTTATCGCTGTTCGTCGCCCTGGTCTTAACCGGCCAGTCGCGCATCATTCCGATTCGTGAGATTCAGCCCGGGCAACGTGGCGTCGGGCGCACCATCTTCACCGGCAACAAGATTGAAGAGTTCCAGGTAGAAGTGCTGGGAGTGCTTGAAAACATTGGCCCCCGGCAGAACATCATCCTCGCCCGGCTTTCGGGCGGGCCGCTGGATAAGACAGGCGTCATTGCCGGCATGTCGGGCAGCCCGGTCTGGATTGACGGGCGTCTGGCGGGCGCGGTGGCCCTCGCTTTTCCCTTCTCCAAAGAGCCCATCGCCGGCATCCGGCCCATCGAGGAAATGCTCGCGTCGGGCAAAGCGACGCCGCCTGGTCCGCGAGCCGAAGCGAAGTTCGGCGAAGCCCGGCTGGCGGAAGTCGCGACACCCGTCAGCTTCTCCGGCTTCACGGCCCGCTCGATCGAACAGTTCGCCCCGGAATGGCGCAAGCTGGGCATGACACCTCTGCAGGGCATCAGCGGCCAGGGTGCGGCCAGCCAGAGTGCGGCCTCTAAGGCCGGGGCGCCGGCGCTCCAACCTGGATCAATGATCAGTGTCCAGCTGGTTTCGGGCGATATGCAGGTGGGGGCTGACGGCACGGTGACGGCTATTGAACAGGACCGCGTCTACGCCTTTGGCCACCGCTTTCTGGCGCTCGGCTCAGCCGAACTGCCCTTTAGCCGGTCGGAAGTGATTACCGTATTGCCCAGCCTCGACGTCAGCTTCAAGGTCTCCGCCACCAAGGAACCCTTGGGCACCATTCGCAGTGATGGCAACGCCGCCATCGTCGGCACCATGGGCCGTCGCCCGGCCACTATCCCGGTGAAGCTCTCGGTGCAGGGCACGGCGGGCCTGCAGACGTTCCGCATGGAAATGATCCGCACTCCAGCGCTGGTGCCCTTCCTGTTGCAGATGGTACTGTTCTCAGCGATCGACGGCAGTGAGCGGACCCTGGGATCGTCCACCGTCACCATCACCGGCGAACTGAAGCTGGAAGACGGGCTGCCGCCGCTGAAGATCAAGCAGGCCTACGCCGGCGACTTCAACACCCCCGTCCTGGCCGCGATGTCCACCGCGGCCCCCATTGCCAATCTCCTGCAAGGCAGCTCCGAGACCCTGCGGATCAGCGAGATCAACCTGGCCGTAAACTCCACCGAAGTGCGCTCCCAGTGGCAGATTGACCAGATCTCGGCCAGCCGCCGCGAAGTGCGCCCCGGCGAGACCATTGAGCTGGCCGTGGCCCTCTCCAGCGACAAAAGCGAGCGCGTGGAGCGCCTGAAGTACCTAGTCCCCGCCGGAGCACCCGCCGGGCCGTTGACCATTACGGTTTCTGATGGCACGACGGCCAACCTGGCCGAGGCACGCACCATGCTCAGCCTTTCCCCCCGCCCGGCGGCACAGCTCTTGACTCAGTTAAATGGCCTGCGGACCAATGGCAGCGCCTGGGTGCGGGTCAGCCGTCCGGAGCCGGTCTATTCGTTCGGCGGTACCGAGATGCCCAACATCCCGGCTGGCCTGGCGATGTTGGCCGCCCGGGGCAATCCGCAGCCCCTGCTGACCCCACAAGGCACGCGCGTGGCCGAATTTGAGATCGCTCTGGGCACGGCCGTCGTGTCCGGCCAGAAGAGCATACAGATCGAGGTGAAGGAATGAGTATCCAGCGGTTGATCACGATTATCGGGCTGGCCTCCGCCTCCGTTTGGGCCGCCGGCACCACCACCTGGGAGATGACCACCTGGCAGGATTTCCTGCGCGGCCGCCTAGCCAACATCAGCCTCTCTCGCGATGGCCAGTTGCGCCCGGCGGCACCCTGGAAGGTTGCGTTTGAAGATGGTCAATCCTCCATCTGGAGCGCGGTCCAGGCGCCCGACGGCACCCTCTACCTGGGCACGGGCCACAAAGGCCGGGTGATCCGGGTTGCGCCCGACGGACAATCCACCACCCTCTTCACTGCCCCTGAGCCCCAGGTGTTCGCCTTGGCCCTGGACGCGCAAGGCGTGCTCTACGCTGGCACTTCGCCCGAGGGCAAGGTCTACCGCATCGAAAATGGCCGCGGCACCGTCTATTTCGACCCCCAGGAGCGCTACATCTGGTCCCTCACCGCGGGCACCAAACCAGGCACGCTCTATGCCGGAACGGGGGAGCGCGGCAAAGTGTTCCGCATCACCGGGGCCGGCCAAGGGGAGCTCTATTTTGACAGCGCCCAATCGCACATCACGGCACTCACGCTCGACGCCGATCAAACGCTTCTGGCTGGCAGCGACCCCAACGGTATCCTCTACCGTATCCGCGCCAAGGATTCCGCCTTTGTTCTCTACGATGCGCCCCTGCCGGAAATCCGTTCCATCGTGCTCGGACCAGAAGGACGCATCTATCTCGGTGCGTTGGGCGGCTCCGTGGCCAAGCGGGCCGGTGCCGTCGGGGCCGCCGGAAGTTCCAGTGGCTTGACGGTGGTGACCGCCCCGATGACCATCACCGTCGAGGCCCAGGCAGGCATGGAGCTGAAGCCCAAGACCGAAGCTCCCAAGCCGCCCGCCGCCGCCGCCCCGTCCATCACGACGCCGCAGATTGAGATCTCTGGTGTTGAAAAAAGCGCCATCTATCGCCTCAACGCCGACAACACCGTCGAGACGCTGTGGTCGTCCAAGGACGAGAATGCCTATGATCTACTGCTCACCGGCGGCGCCATCACCTTCTCCACCGATTCGACCGGCCGCGTCTATTCGTTAACCGATGACCGCAAAGTGACCCTGCTCGATCAGACCAATCGCGGCGACCTGGTCCGGCTGGTCAAGCTCCGCACCGGCTTGGCGGCCATTTCCAGCACCCCTGGTCTGGTGCTGACCCAAGGCGACGGCCCGGCCAGCACCGCCCCCGCCACCTACGAATCGCCCGTCCACGACGCCGGCTCCGTGGCGCGTTGGGGGCGTCTGGACTGGCATGGCTCCGGCGCACTGAAGTTCTGGGTCCGCAGCGGTAACTCCGGGCGCCCCGACAAAACCTGGAGCGATTGGAGCGCCGCTCTCAGTGCACCCGGTATGGCCGCCAGCCCCAATGCCCGTTACGTGCAGTGGAAAGCGGAGCTTGGACCAACCGGTATGGTGGACACCGTGTCGCTGGCCTACCGGCCCCAGAACAATGCGCCGACGGTCAAGAACATCAACGTCGTCTCGCAACTGGCCACCACCGGCACGGCGGCCAAGCCGCAAGCGACACCCGCCGGAGGTGCCTACTCCATCACCGTCACCGATACCGGCGACAGCGGCGCCTCTTCCCTCTCCGGTACCGCCACCCAGAATGCAGGCCGCGCCGGCGCGCGCCAACTGGTGATCAGCTGGACCGCCGAGGACATCGATAACGACAGCCTGAACTTCACGCTCA
>JBIKMK010000431.1:0-4440 GCA_044359315.1 Bryobacteraceae bacterium
ACCCTGCGACAGCATCAGGTCGCGGATGCGCTCCACGGCCAGAAATGCTGAGTGGCCCTCGTTCATGTGGAACGCGGTCGGCTTCAGGCCCACGGCCTTGAGTGCGCGCAGGCCCATGATGCCCAGCACGATTTCCTGGCGGATGCGGGTGTGGGCGTCGCCCCCGTAGAGCTGATCGGTGATCTCGCGCAGTTCCTGGGTGCTGTTTTCCGGGATGTTGCTATCGAGCAGGTAGAGGCTGATGCGGCCCACCTGGACCAGCCAGACCTTGATGGTCAGCAGTCCGATCGGCAGGCGGATGGAGATCTTGATCTCGTTCCCGTCAGGGTCGGTGGCGGGTTGGACGGGCAGGTTGAAGAAATCGTTGACCGGCGTGCGTTCAATTTGCCAGCCATCCGGATTGAGCGACTGTGAAAGATAACCCTTCTGGTAAAGCAGACCGATCGCCACCAGCGGCACCTGGGCATCGGAGGCCGCCTTCAAATGGTCGCCGGAGAGAACGCCCAGGCCGCCCGAATAGATCGGCACGCAATCGGCCATTCCGTACTCCATGGAGAAGTAGGCGATCAGTTCGCCAAAAGGGCTGGATTGCTCCGGTTGGCGCACGTAGGCGTCGAACCTCTCGCAAGCCTTCCGGTAGGAGGCCATATAGCGTGGGTCAGCGGCCGCCTTGTCGAGTACGGACTGGCTCAACTGGTTCAGCATCAGCACTGGGTTGTGGCTGGCGCGCCACAGTGCCGGGTCCAGGCGGCGGAACAGCGACCGCATTTCATGGTCCCAGCTCCACAGCAGATTGTAGGCCAGTTCCGGCAAACGGCCCAAAGCGGGTGGCAGCGCTGGCCGGACAACGAACTCTTTCAGTGGTCTAATCTGATAACCCATATTCATTAGTGTGAAAAAAATTTAGGAAAAGGGTACCGTCGTACGAATACATCTTCTTTTCTGAATCTATTTTGGATACAATTTGGCCATGAAACTTAGTGCTCAGGAGGAGTACGGACTCCGCTGCCTGCTTCAGATGGCCACGCGAGGCGAGGCGTCTAGCCTCAGTATACCCGAGATCAGCAGGGCTGAAGGGCTGTCCGTGCCCAATGTTGCCAAGCTGATGCGCATCCTCCGGTTGGGTGGATTTGTCCACAGCGTTCGCGGTCAAGCCGGCGGCTACACGCTGGCCCGGCCAGCCGTCGAAATCACGGTGGTCTCGGTTCTGGAGGTACTGGGCGGACGTCTGTATGGACCCCGCTTCTGTGATCGGCATTCCGGACTTCAATCCTCTTGCAGTCATATCGGCGATTGTGGGTTAAGAACGCTGTGGAGTGCTCTTCAATCTGCGATTGAAGGTGTTTTGGGCAAGATGACGCTGCAGGACCTGATCCGCGATGAGAAATCCATGGGCGAATGGATGAGCACGCGCGGGGGGAATTCGGTTTTGGTCAATGGCATTCGATCCGTTGACGTCCACTAGCATTTTCGCCACCGCTGGTTGAAATTGGGTTGAACAGAGGCGGCCGGCCATCGCTGTGCGGCGGCGGGTATTGCCTTTACAATAGTCATC
The DNA here is from genome assembly GCA_044359315.1 of Bryobacteraceae bacterium. Taxonomy (GTDB): domain Bacteria; phylum Acidobacteriota; class Terriglobia; order Bryobacterales; family Bryobacteraceae; genus JAPKYZ01. Next base: position 1,556 of record JBIKMK010000431.1, read on the forward strand.
ACCAGTGGACTCCACCGAAGCCGTCATCGAGTTTGACCAGGTCTCCTACCGGGTGGCGGACAAGGTGGTGTTGGACGATTTCTCGCTTCGCGTACTGCCCGGGGAGTCGCTGGTGCTGCTGGGGCGGTCTGGTTCCGGCAAGACAACTGCGTTGCGCCTGGTGAACGGCTTGATTTCACCCACTTCCGGCGTGGTGCGCGTGCTGGGGCGGCCGGTGGCGGAATGGGATCTGATTGAGCTGCGGCGCTCGATCGGATATGTCATCCAGAGCGGCGGCCTGTTTCCGCATCTGTCGGCGGGTGACAACATTGCGCTGGGCCCCAAGCTGGCCGGTCGGGCGTGCGATGTAGACAGACTCCTGGACCGGGTGGGCTTGCCGCCGGCTGAGTTTCGCCAGCGACGGCCGCATCAACTTTCCGGGGGAGAACGCCAGCGCGTCAGCGTGGCGCGCGCACTGGCCTCTGACCCGCCGCTGCTGCTGCTCGACGAGCCGTTCTCCGCGCTGGACCCGATCACCCGCTTTGAGCTGCAGCAGGAGTTTGTCCGGTGGCGGAGCTCGATAGGCAAGACGGCCGTCTTTGTCACCCATGACCTGACCGAAGCGTTGCGCGTGGGTACGCGGATTGGCGTGATGATGGGCGGGGCACTGGAATCTTGCGTGCCCACCGGCGACTTCCAACGTTTTGCCGGCGTTGAGGGACGACGATTTCTGGAAGCCTTTGGAGCCACGCTGTGATCGACGAAATGCTCCGTCTGTCCGGGCAGCATCTGCGGCTAACTCTGCTGGCGATGGTGCTGGCGGTGGCGATGGGGGTGCCGCTAGCGGTCTGGCTGCATCGCCGGGAGCGGTGGCGGGGGCCCGTGCTGATGGTGGTCAACATTCTGCAGACCGTTCCCAGCCTGGCCCTGTTCGGTTTCCTGATTCCTCTACTGGGCATTGGCCCGGTGAGCGCGGTATTCGCCCTGGTGGCGTATGCACTACTGCCGGTGGTGCGGGGGACGCTGACCGGTTTAATGACCGTGGACCCAACACTATTGGAATCAGGTGATGCGCTGGGCATGACGGACCGGGAGCGGCTGCGGTGGGTGGAACTGCCGCTGGCCGCGCCGCAGATTTTGAACGGGATCCGCGTGGCCACTGTGGCCACGGTGGGGACGGCCACGATTGCGGCGGCGATCGGCGCCGGGGGCTTGGGTGAGCTGATTTTCCGGGGCGTGGCGACGGTGGATTCGCGCCAGATTCTCGCCGGTGCCTGCCCGGCGGCGGCACTCGCGTTAGCCTTGGATGGAGGATTTGCGTGGCTGGAACGAAGCTTCTTTCGGCGGTAATCGTGCTGTTGGCGTTGCTGGCCAGTTGTCAGCGGGAGCCGGGGCTGCGGGTGGGGTCAAAGAACTTTACGGAGCAACTGGTGCTGGGCGAGATCATCGCACAACATCTGGAGCGCCGGCTGGGCAAACCAGTGGAGCGGCGGCTGAACCTGGGTGGCACGTTGCTGGCGCACCAAGCCCTACAGGCGGGCGAGATCGACCTCTACCCGGAGTACACCGGCACGGCCCTGACCAGCGTGCTGAAGGCCCCGGCGGTGGGCGATGCGGCGATCGTGCTCCAGCAGGTCCGGCAATACTACCGGGCCCAAGCTCAGGCCGAATGGCTGGACCCGCTGGGCTTCAACAACAGCTTTGCCATGGTGGTGCGCGGCGAGGATGCGCGGCGGTTGAAGTTGACGACGCTGAGCGATGCGGGCGCGGTGAAGGATTTCTGGCAGCTCGGGGTGGGTTTTGAGTTTCAGGCCCGGCCGGATGGATTGCCGACGCTGACCAAGGTTTACCGGATGGAGTTGAACGGCGCGCCACGGTCCATGGACTTGGGCCTGATGTTCCAGGCGCTGATGCAAAAGTCAGTGAACATGATTGCCGCCAACTCGACCGATGGCTTACTGGCGGGCGCGGACGTGGCGATTCTGAAAGATGACCAGGCGGCCTTTCCGCCCTATCAGGCGGCGATTGTGGTTCGGCAGGACCGGCTGTCCGGCACGCCCGGGTTGCGGGAAGCGTTGGTTGCACTATCCGGCAAGATCGACGACGCTGCCATGCGCCAGATGAATTCGCAAGTGGACGTCAAGAAGCGGACGCCGCGTGAAGTGGCCGCGGAGTGGCTGAAGTCCGCGGGGCTGTAACGGACCGCCTAGCCCCATGCGTGAGCTTGGGGCTTTTTCGACAACGTGGAGAAGCCCCAAGCTGACGCATGGGGCTAAAGCGAGGCACCTTCCGCAACACAAAGAAATGCTCTAGTGTTTTGAGGCATCAGGCTTTTCGCCCGAATCCTGCGCGGCTTTGGCTTTGGCGGCTTTGGCCTTGGCCGCTTTGCCTTTGGCGGGGGCCTTGGCGTCTTTCTTGGACTCGGCGGCCGGCTCCTTGGCCTTCGCGCCTTTTTCCTTCGCGCCCTTGTCCGCGTGACCCCTGTCCTTCGCACCCTTGTCCGCCAACGGAGCCTTTTCGGCCGGTTTCCCGGATTTCTCTGCTGGCTTGTCGTGGCCCTTGTCGTGACCCTTGCCCGCAGCGGGCTTGTCGTGACCCTTATCAGCGGCGGGCTTGTCGTGGCCCTTGTCGGCGCCCTTGTCAGCGGGCTTGTCGTGACCCTTGTCGGCGGCTGCGCCGTGTCCCTTGGCGTCGGCCTTGCCTTCAGTCTTGCCCTCCTCGCCTTCCTTCTTTTCTTCGCCCTCCTTCTTCTCCTCGCCCTCTTCTTCTTCTTCCTGTTGGGGAACCTTGTACTGGACGATGATCGAGATGCGGCGGTTGGAGGCGTCGGTGGGGTCGTCTTTCTTGAACAGACGCTGGTCGGCGAAGCCGCGGACCTGGAGCACCTGATCCGCTCGGAGGCCGGC
>JBIKMK010000027.1:0-14991 GCA_044359315.1 Bryobacteraceae bacterium
CTCAGCATCCTTAATCTCGGCACCGACACGGACCAAGTCAAGGTGGAAGTCCTTTCCCGGGAAGGCTCGCTGTCGCCGTCCATCTCTGCCTCATCCCTGACCATCGCCCCTGGTGAAGCCGGTACGCTGGCCGTCAGTCTGCAAGCCACCGGAGTGCCCACGGGCATTCATCAGGGAGTCGTCCAGTTAACCAGCACGACGGGGACGACACTGCGGATCCCCTATTGGTTTGCCGTGCCCAGCCAGGAGGCCATCTCCTACACAGTGCTGAACCAGTCCCCCGCCTCACCTCAGTTGGGGCAACAAGTGCAACTGATCATCCGCGTGTTTGACACCACCGGTCTGCCGGTGTTGAGCGACCAGTTCACCGTTCGCCCCGTTTCAGCTGGTACAACGGCGGAAGAGCCGGTCAATCTGGACCGTCAAGTACCCGGCACCTACCTGGTGCGGGTCAAGTTGGCCGAGGTTGGTGCAGCCAACACCCTCACGCTGGAGCTGGGCAACTACCGCGGGGAACTCTCGCTGCGTGCTACCGGCGGCAACTGAAGCGTATAATCATCGCTAGAAGTACTGACGTGATTGAGCTAAAGAAGAAATTGCAAGCTGAGATCGCGGCTCTGGAATATGAGCTGCGCAATGAACTGCCCAAAGAGATCCTGAAGGCCCGAGAACACGGGGACCTGAGCGAAAACGCGGAGTATCACGCCGCCAAAGAGCGGCAATCCTACGTCAGTGCGCGCCTGGCCCAGTTCCATCAACGGCTGAAGGACCTGTCCATGGTCGATGTCTCCAAGATCGCCACCGACCGGGTGGGCCTGGGCAGCACGGTCGTCGTGTACGACTCCCAGAAGGAGATGGAAGTCACCTATTATCTGGTCACTAGCGAAGACGCCGACGCGGCGGCGGGCCGGATTTCCACCACCTCGCCCATCGGCAAAGGCCTGTTGGGCAAGCAGGTGGGCGACGAAGTCCGCATCGTGATCCCAGGTGGTAGCCGGAACATGGAAGTACTAAGGCTGACAACCATCCATGAGGTGAGCTAGACTCGTCAGCGGGGAGCTTTCTCCGTACCTCCCAACTGATTACATGACGCTTACCAAGGCCATCGGCGACGGCTGCAACGCGATCATCCGCCTGATCGTGCGCGGCTTGGCGCTCGCCCGCATTCACCCCAACGCCCTGACCTTTATCGGGCTGTTGATCAATATCTGGGCGGCCGTCCTGCTGGCCGGCGGCAGCTTCCGCTGGGCGGGCGCGGTGATCATTGGCGCGGGCATCTTTGACATGGTGGATGGCCGCGTGGCCCGCGAGACCAACCAGGTGACCAGCTTCGGCGGCTTCTTCGATTCGGTGATCGACCGCTACTCGGATTTGGCTTTGCTGATGGGGCTGCTGGTCTACTATGCCTCTATCAACCGGAACTTTTATGTCGTTCTCACCGCCGTCGTGATGACCGCCTCAGTGATGACCAGCTACACCCGGGCGCGGGCGGAAAACACAATCCCGACCTGCAAAGTAGGATTTCTGGAACGCCCCGAACGGGTGGTGTTGTTAATTATCGGTGCCTTGTTTGACCGCATGGCCCCGGTGCTGTGGGTGATCGCGATTTTGGGTAACCTGACGGTCATCCATCGCATGCTGTTCACGTGGCAGGATACCCGCCGCCTGGAAGATGCGCAGCTGCGCCCGGCTCTCTCAAAGTCCACTGCCAACTAAGCGTTGGGCTGATTCTCTCGTCCTTCAAGAATCACCACGGCCATCGCCATCTCGGTGGTATGCGTCAACGTGAGGATCACATTCACTGCGCCACGCCGGGCCGCAATCTCCGCGGCCACCCCATGGAAGCGGAGCGTGGGCTCACCAGAGGGTTTGTTGGCCACCTCAAAATCCTGCCACCGGACGCCGTGGCTCCAACCAGTGCCAATGGCCTTCATGCCCGCTTCTTTGGCCGCAAACCGGGCGGCGTACCGCTCATATTTGTTGGCCTTACGTTCGACATAGCTAATTTCAGCAGGAGTAAATATACGCTGAACAAAACGGTCGCCGTAGCGTTCAATCGCTTGCCGGATACGGCTTACTTCAGCCAAATCTGTTCCGATACCCACAATCATAAAATCTGCCGCTACCCTCTTGATCGTACACTGGAGCGTACAATTGAAGAGTCCTGGAATGCAGCCTCTCCCCGCCCCCCTGGTTCAAGTTCGCCAACTCTCCTACACCTACCCTGATGGCACCAGGGCGCTGGACAACATCAACTTCGAAATGTCTGCCGGCGAAACCGTGGTGTTACTGGGGGCCAATGGATCCGGGAAGACGACGTTCGTTCTCCACCTAAACGGCCTGTTGCTGGGGCAAGGACAGGTACTCGTGGCTGGCGTCAGCGTGAATAAGCAAACGCTGAGAGAGGTCCGGCGGCGAGTCGGCATCGTCTTTCAGAACTCGGATGAGCAACTGTTTATGAGTAGCGTTCTCGACGATGTCGCCTTTGGGCCGCAGAATTTGGGGATGGCACCGCAGGAAGCTTTTGAGCTGGCACGGAAAATGTTGAACCGGGTAGGATTGCCCGATGCGGAGCACAAGGTCCCCTATCACCTGAGCGCGGGAGAGAAAAAACGCGTGGCGATTGCGGGAATCCTGGCGATGAGTCCTGACTTACTGATACTGGATGAACCTACTGTGTATCTGGACCCGCCCGGTCAGCGGACGCTGATTGGACTATTGCGGGAAATACCCCAGCCAAAAATTGTCGTGACGCACGACATGGTGCTAGCGCAAGCAGTAGGCACACGCGCTGTTTTCTTTGAAAAGGGGAAAATTAGGGGTATGGGGACCGTCACCGAAATGATGAACCAATTCGGTTGGGACCCCAGCCAAGCAATCCAAGGCACCGCCTAAGCGGCAAACGTGAGGATGCCGCGACTAAGCGGTCTCGCCACCCTGCTTCTTGCGATACTCCGCCCAACGCTTCTTCTGCGCGGCCGCGATGCGCTTCCGGGCTTCCGGGCTCAGCATGCGCTTCTTGCCGGAGGCCGCGGGCTTGCTGGCAGCAGTCGACGACTTACGAGGACGGGCCACCGCGGCACCGCCACCCAGGGCAGCGCGGACACTGGCAATCTGTTGTTCCAAACGCGCCTGCTGCATCAGCAGGCCTTCAAGTGCGGCGTTTAACAAAGCCGGGTCAGAAATAGACATTCTTTTTGATTCTCCCTTACAACTTGCTGTTATCAGTATGAAGTTGTGAACAACTCATGTCAAATATCTTTTCGATCTTTTTTGGGTGACTCGATAATCAACGTGATGGGGCCCTGGTTGGTGAGCTCAACCCGCATGTCCGCCTGGAAACGCCCAGTTTCCGCCTGTATTCCGGCCGCGCGGACCTGCTCGACAAAGTACTCATACAGCCCGCGAGCTTCCTCCGCCGGGGCGGCTTGATCGAAGCTGGGGCGGTTACCTTTGGCACAGTTGGCGATTAACGTGAACTGAGAGACAGCCAATACCGCGCCACCAACTTCACCAATAGATCGATTCATTCGGCCATTTTCATCGGGAAAGATCCGGAGAGCGGCCACCTTGCGGGCCAGATAGGCGGCATCACTGGCTTCATCGCCACGGGCTACTCCCAGCAGTATCAGCAGTCCAGTGCCAATCTCGCCGGTCACCGCATCTTCTACCGTCACCCGGGCTGACGTCACTCGCTGTACCAAAGCGATCATTGCGCGAGACCACGGCCACACCGGACAACAATGTCCCGTATCCGGTTCGTCATCTCCACCAGATCTGGCCGCTGCGCCAACTCGTCCAGGCTGACCGCCATCTTGCGCCGCCAGTTGGGGTACTGGGCGGTGGAACCAGGCAGATTCTGCTGGAAGACCTCTCCCGTCAACTCTTCCTGGTTCACCACCAGAAGCTCACAATCGGTCTGAGCCAGCAGTTCAATCACTCCCGCTACCAGTTCCGGCCCTAACTTCGGAATATCCACCGCCAACTGAGGCGTACCCGTAGGCACCAACCTCCACTCGTGTAAACAATTAAGAAGACTCTGGCGGTCCCGTGTCCGCTCGGCACGGTGCCGCAGACAAACTTCTTCATCCGCTAACCCCGCCGCGAAGCGAGCCTCAATGTCGGCCCCCGACCAGAAGCCCGCCAGCGTGGGTAAATCATGAGTCGTCACGGTAGCGACGGCCTGGGCCGAATACTGAGATGGATGCTTGAACCGGCCGTCGTGTTCGCGCTCAAAGTAGAGCACGCGATAACCGAGGATGCCTGACTGGTTCAGCGCCTGCCGCATCTCATCCGTGATGGTGCCCAGATCCTCGCCAATGATCCGGACACCCAAGTCCGCACTTTCCCGCGCCAACACCGCCAGCAGGTCAGCCCAGCGTTCTTCAACGTAAGTGCCCTCCTTGGCCGTAAAGCCTTCCGGAATCCAGAACAACCGGAACAGCCGCATCACGTGATCCAAGCGGAGCGCCCCGCCGTGCCGGGCGTTGTTCCGGATGGAGGCAGTAAACAACTGATATCCATCCCGGAGATGCTGTGAGGAGTTAGGAGGCGGAAACGCCCAATCCTGCCCTTCGGGTGAAAAGTCATCCGGCGGCGCACCCACGCGGCAGCCGCGCGCAAAGTGGTTCGGGTTGGCCCATAGGTCACAACCATAGCGGTCCGTGGCCAACGCCAGATCGTGATACAGGCCCAGCGGCATCCCCGCATCACGAGCATGCTGCTGGACGGCGGCCAACTGCTGGTCTAACTGCCACTGGAGCCACATCCAAAACTCGACGGCCCGGGCATTCTGACGCAGGAAGCTGCGGCTGCCGTCCAAACGCGGATGCTGGCAATCGGCTGGCCAGTCAGTCCACAGCCAGGTGCCGGGCCTGGTGAGGCGAAAGTGCTCATCCAGGGCACAGAACAAAGCAAAGTCTTCCAGCAATGTGCCTTGCTGGCTCTTGAACGCCTCAAAGGCAGGATCTGGCGTGAACTCGGCGAAGGTCTTTTTGAGCACGCCCAGCTTCAGTTCCGCCACACGCTCATACTCGACAAACTCGGATGCCCGCAATCCAGCCAGAACTGCGTCCGAGGGCAGGAATGGCCCCGTACCGGGCACCGCCGCCACGTCGAGATAGAGAAAGTTCCGGTAGTACGAGCACAGCGGCAGGTAAGGCGAGGTGTTGTACGGCTGGCGATTGTGGATCGCATGCAGCGGGTTCAAGGCAATAAAGGATGCATCCAAGGCCGGCACGGCCCAGTCGATCAACCGGCGCAGATCCCCCAGGTCCCCGCAGCCCCAGTTGCGTTCCGACCGCAATCCGTAAAGGCTAACCGCAAGCCCGGCACTTTTCCTTCGCACTGGTGGCTGCCACATGCGCGCCACCAACGGCTGGCCCGCCGCCGCACGGCTTTCAGTTGACCCGGCCGGAACTTCCGGCGCGGGGCCCAGCGCGTCGAGAATACTTTGCATCACGGCGTCGCTAGCCTCATGGCGGCGGCCGAAGACATCGTAGTACGCGGGCTGAATTCCGCGACTGAGTGCAACGCTTTTCAGGTCCAATCTTGATTCTATGGGATACTCGAAGCTGGAAGTCATGGAACTCGAAAATCGCATCGACCTGGGACCCATCCCGCAAGACTTTTTTGAGCGGATCGACGACGAAGGCAACGGCGGCGGACTAGGAGACGGCATTCTCCTCACCACGCTCGACAGCGTGCTGAACTGGGGCCGCGCCAACTCCATCTGGCCGATGGCCTTCGGCTTGGCCTGCTGCGCCATCGAGATGATGTCGATGACCGGTTCCCGGTTCGACATTTCGCGCTTCGGAGCCGAAGTGTTCCGCGGTTCGCCGCGCCAGGCAGACTTGATGATCATCGCCGGCCGCGTCTCCAACAAGATGGCCCCGGTGGTGCGCCAGCTTTACCAACAGATGCCGGAGCCGCGCTGGGTGATCTCGATGGGTGCCTGCGCCACGTCGATGGGCGTGTTTTCAAACTACGCGCTGATCCCGGTGAACCAGGTGATCCCGGTGGACATCTACGTACCCGGCTGCCCGCCGCGCCCGGAACAGTTGATCTATGCCATCACGCTGCTACAGCAGAAGATCGCCCAGGAGCGTGGCTCCATGACCCGCGCGCTGAATCTGGCCTAAGGCTAACGCCTCCGGCCTGCTCCTAGCCCCATGCGTCAGCTTGGGGCTTTTCGTCAAAGCAGCACCCAGCCCCTGCGTCAGCCTGGGACTGCTTCGCTAAACAAAACAAGCCCCAAGCTGACGCATGGGGCTACGAAGGGGAAATAGAAAAGGGGAGCGAGTTCATCGCTCCCCTCTTCACTTTCAGAACGTTCGAATGACTACTTGGCAGCCTTCTTCAAAGCCGAAGCCTTGTCGGTCTTTTCCCACGTGAAGTTCTTGCCTTCACGGCCGAAATGGCCGAATGCCGCAGTCGCCCGATAGATCGGACGGCGCAGATTCAGGGTCTTGATGATGCCCTTGGGGGTGAGGTCGAAGTTGGCGCGGACGACCGCGGTCAATTTGCTCTCTTCCACCTTGCCGGTGCCAAACGTGTTCACCATCACCGAAACCGGCTCAGCTACACCGATGGCGTAAGCCAGCTGGACTTCGCAACGGTCGGCCAGGCCGGCCGCGACGATGTTCTTGGCCACGTAGCGCGCCATGTAGCAGGCCGAACGGTCCACCTTCGTCGGATCCTTGCCAGAGAAGGCGCCGCCACCGTGACGGCCCATGCCGCCGTAGGTGTCAACGATGATCTTGCGGCCGGTCAGGCCGGTGTCACCATGCGGACCACCCACCTCAAAGCAACCCGTCGGGTTGATGTGGTACTTGGTGTTTTTGTCCACCAGTTCCTTGGGGATGACCACGTCGATGATCTTTTTGCGGATATTGTCCACCAGGCCGGGGGGCATGGTGTTGGGCTTGGTGGGGTGCGGATCGTGCTGCGTGGAAAGAACCACCGCCTCAATGCGGGTCGGCTTGCCATCCACATACTCCACCGAAACCTGGCTCTTGCCGTCAGGACGCAGATGCGGCACTTCACCGGACCGGCGAACTTCCGACAGGCGCTGCACCAGCTTGTGGGCCATCATGATCGGCAGCGGCATCAACTCCGGGGTCTCGTTGCAGGCATAGCCGAACATCAGGCCCTGGTCGCCGGCGCCGCCCGTGTCCACGCCCATCGCGATGTGCGGAGATTGGCCATGGATCAGGTTCATCACCGAGCAGGAGCGGTAGTCGAAACCATATTCCGAACTCGTGAAGCCGATGTCCTTAATGACATCGCGGACCAAGTCCGGAATGTCCTTGAAGAACTGAATATTCTTCGTCGTGATCTCGCCCGCAACCACCACCGTACCGGTGGTCACCAGCGTCTCGCAGGCGACACGGCCCATCGGGTCTTTCGCGAGAATCGCGTCGAGAATGGCATCCGACACTTGGTCGGAGATCTTATCCGGGTGACCTTCCGTCACCGACTCGGACGAAAAAATGAAACGCTGTGATTCTGCCACGGGCGTTAACTTCCTCCTGAACACAATACGATCTGTCCCCGAACTTGGCGCTTGATCATTCTCCGCGGGAGGGCGGAGGGATGGAGAAACTACAACCGGAAACGCAACATTTCTAAGTTTACCGGGCCATTCAGGGCACGTCAATTGAACCATTTGCTGGTGTGTTCTGGAACTGATTACCTAGAGTCGTGCCGAAGATCGCTTAGGCCATCGCACAAATGCTTTATCGGAGCCCGAACCACATTGCTTGGGCTAGGCGATCAGCCGGGCGTCTCCATCCCGCCGGGTGATGCGCTCGCGGTCCAGAAACTCCAGCAAAGGAATGGCAAACTTGCGGGAAACACCGGTCCATTCCTTGAACTCCCCCACTTGAAATCGCTGCCCCCGGCGCGCGGCCAGCACTTGTTTCAGTTGGCCCACCGCATCGCGATGATAGATCAGCCCGGCCCCGATCCGTACCAGGCGGCCGTCCCGCAGCAACAAGCTCAGCAGCGACTTGGCGCGCCCGGCCTCCACTCCGCAGCCCGCCAGGACATCGTCGGCGGCGGGGACCGCCAGCCCAGCCACCGCAAAGGCGTTCTCAATCTTGGCCAGGGCCGCATCCTCATCCTGCTTCAAATGGAGCCGGTGAGACTTCAGCCGCACCACCTCCGCCTCCGCCACCAGTTCATCGCCTAGCAGAGTGTCCAGTAAAGACGCGGGCGCGCCGGCCAGTTCCCGGCTACGCAGCTCTTCTTTCAAGATGCCCGGAGCCAGCGGCTGCTCGCGGTGAAACGCCGCCACCACTTCAACCAACCGTTGCCGCAAGGCCCGAACGCGGGCCGGGTCAATCAGCGGCGCGCTACCCGCTTCCGCACTGGTGAAGCCGCGCGCCAGCAGCTCAGCCGGCAGCAAGCCATAGGGCGCTTCCTCCACCAGCAACCGGATCTGCCCCGCCCGGTCCGCTGAATCAAGCTGCTGTAGTCGCTTGGCGAGCGGCCCACGCCGCAGGGATGGAGGGTAGGGATCGACAATCCAACCGCCGCCAATGGTCTCGACCGGGGAGAAGCGGCGCAGAATAAACCGGTCCCCGGGCAGCAGCAGAAGTGGTTCGGCCAACACCAACCGAGCGTAGGGCGCCACCGCGTCCAGCAGCCGGATCTCCGCTTCCACTTCCGCCGTCCCGGCATGAAAATGCACCGGTGTCCGGGCTTTCAAGGGCGGCGCGCCCACCAGCATCTCCAGCCGGACACCCACGTCGCGCGTCGCTCGGAATAGTCCCGCTGGGGCCAACGTCTGCCCGCGGCGCAGTTGCCCCACTTCCACGCCAGCCAAGTTGATGGCCGCCCGTTGCCCTACTCCGGCTGACTTGGCGGGCGCGCCATGCGCCTGGATGCCGCGCACCCGGACCCGGTGCCCATCCGGGTAAAGCTCCAGTTCATCTTCCAGCCGGACCCGCCCGGCGGCCACCGTACCGGTCACCACGGCCCCAAAGCCACGCATGGCAAACGCGCGGTCCACCGGAAGTCGAAACGGGAACTCGCTGCCTTTCGTCGAAGTTCCCATGGCCTGCTTGGACGCACCGCTGGACATCTTACCCAGGCGAGCAATTTCCGCGCGGAGTTCCGGCAGACCAGCACCCGTCACCGCGCTGACGGCATGGACCGCGGCGGACTCCAGGAACGACCCCGCCACCATCTCCTCCACCTCCATCCGCACCAACTCCAGCATGTCCGCATCCACCAGATCGGCTTTGGTCAGCGCAATGATGCCGCGCTTCAAACCCAACAACCGGCAGATGTCAAAATGCTCCCGTGTCTGGGGCTTGATGGATTCATCCGCCGACACGACAAACAGCACGATATCGATGCCGGTGACGCCCGCGAGCATATTTTTGATGAACCGTTCATGCCCCGGAACGTCAACAAAACCCGCCCGAAGAGGGCCCGGCAGGTCCAGGTGAGCAAAGCCCAAATCAATCGAGATGCCGCGCGCTTTTTCTTCCTTCAACCGGTCGGTTTCAATGCCGGTGAGTGCGCGCACCAGGGCCGTCTTGCCATGATCGATGTGCCCCGCCGTGCCGACGATGATGTTCTTGACTTCGATGATTCCCTGCCCTCCGGGCCAATGCCTCCAACGGTCTGGCCGCCACGCCGCATAATGTCAATGATGCTATGGCTGCTGATTCTATTCTGCGCGCTATCGGCTTGGCCCGCACCATCCTTGCAGGGGGGTGAGCGACAGGGGGGTGAGCAACAGGGTGCGGACCGGCCAGCACCGCAGCAGCCGGTGCCCCCGCCGCCGCCGGTGGCACCCAAGCAGCAGACGGCAGCGCCCAAGGCCACCTTCCGGGCCGATGTCTCGGAGGTGCGCGTCGACGTGCAAGTTCTGGATGGCAAGAAGATCATCACCGGTTTGGGCCCGGCGGATTTCCAGATCTCCGACGAAGGTCAGCCGCAGACGTTGCTGCGGTTCGGCGAAGAAGCCGAACCCGTGGCCCTGGTGATCCTGATCGATGTCTCCGGCAGCATGAAGAAGTACGCCCGCCAACTGGCCTCCACTGCGCAGTCCGCGCTGCAGCACTTAAAGCCGCAGGATCGCGTGAGCGTGATGGTCTTCTCCCGCGGCACGGAGTTGCTCAGCGAGTTCTCCGGCAGCCTCGAGGAAGTGGCCCGAGAGATCGAAGTAGGCGTTGAACAGCACCACTTGCCCAGTGGCACCGCCATCTATAACTCCGTGCTTGAGGCCAGCCGTTTGCTGGCCACCGACAAAGAGAAGAACCTGGCCAGCCGCCGTGCCGTACTGATCCTGACCGACAACGCCAGCCTCAACTACCAGATCACCGAAGCCCAGGTTCTCCGCGAGCTTTGGGGAGCCGACGCGGTGCTGAACGCACTGGTGACGGAAACCGCCGAGCGGCCCAAGCTCGCGCGCCCGGGTGCCTATCGCAACCCCGACTTCATGCCCACCGACATCTTCAAATTGGCCGATGAAACCGGCGGCGAGGCCTATCGGGTGGAACGGGCCGACCGTGCCTTTCCCCAGATCATGGAGCGGCTGCGGAGCCGCTACACCGTCATTTATCGCCCGCCCGCCGCCCCCGCAGGCGTCTACCGGTCCATCAAGGTGGAGCTTTCCGCCGCCGCCCGCCGCCGCTATCCCGGAGCCCGCATCCGCACGCGCGCCGGCTACTATACCGCCGAGTAGGCCAAAGAAGCTACGATACGGTTTCCGATGAGCAGAGCCACACGACAGCAAGAACTGGAGCGCCGCCGGGCCGCGGCCGAAGCAGGAGGCGGCCCCGCGCGCACCGCACGACAGCATAAGGAAGGCAAGCTATCCGCCCGGGAGCGGGTCCGGCTGCTGCTGGATGAAGACAGCTTTGAAGAACTGGATAAGTTGGTCCGCCACCGTTGCCGCGACTTCGGCATGGAAGAGAACGTCGTCGATGGCGACGGCTTCGTTACTGGGTTCGGCTTAGTGCATGGGCGCCTCGTCTACGTCTTCGCCCAGGACTTCACCGTGCTGGGCGGGTCACTGTCGGAAACCAACGCCCAGAAGATCGTCAAGATCATGGACCTGGCCATGAAGAACGGCGCGCCCGTGATCGGCTTGAACGATTCCGGCGGCGCCCGCATCCAGGAAGGCGTGGTGTCGCTGGGCGGCTATGCGGACATCTTCCTCCGCAATACGCTGGCCAGCGGCGTAGTGCCCCAAATTTCGGCCATTATGGGCCCCTGTGCGGGCGGTGCGGTCTACTCACCGGCGCTGACCGACTTTGTGTTGATGGTGGAAGGCACCAGCCACATGTTCGTCACCGGGCCCGACGTCATCAAGACCATCACCAACGAAGAAGTGGATAAAGAGGACCTGGGCGGAGCAGAGACCCACAACACCCGCAGCGGCGTGGCCCACTTCATGGCCCCGGACGATGCCGCCTGCCTGCGGCAGATCCGGCGGCTGCTCTCATTTTTGCCGTCGAACAACCGTGACGAGCCGCCCCGCAAACCGTCAAGCGACCCGATCGACCGCATGGATGCCTCGCTCGACACACTGGTGCCAGAGGAGTCGAACCAACCCTACGACATCAAGGACGTGATCAGCCGCATCGTCGATCACGGCGACTTTATGGAAGTGCATGAGCACTACGCCCGGAACATTGTCGTCGGCTTCGCCCGCCTGGATAGCCGCACCGTGGGCATTTGCGCCAATCAGCCCGCGTTTCTGGCCGGCTGTCTCGACTTGAACTCATCGGTGAAAGGCGCGCGCTTTGTGCGGTTCTGCGACGCCTTCAACATCCCGATCATCACCTTCGAGGATGTCCCCGGCTTCCTGCCCGGCACTGACCAGGAGTGGAACGGCATCATCCGCCACGGCGCCAAACTGCTCTACGCCTACGCCGAAGCGACGGTACCCAAGATCACGGTGATCACGCGCAAGGCCTATGGCGGCGCGTACTGCGTGATGGGTTCCAAGCACCTGCGGACCGACCTGAACTACGCCTGGCCCATGGCCGAGATCGCCGTGATGGGGGCCGAGGGCGCCGTGAACATCGTCTACCGCCGCGAGATCGCCGCCTCCGCTGATCCGGAAGCGACGCGCGCCGAAAAGGTCCAGGAGTTCAAAGACCGTTTCGCCAGCCCCTACGTCTCCGCCGAACGCGGCTTCATCGACGACGTGATCGAACCGCACGAAACGCGGCCGCACTTGATCCGGGGGCTGCGGATGCTCGAGAACAAAGTGGACACGATGCCGAAAAAGAAGCACGGCAACATTCCGCTGTAGACTGATGGCATGGCGGTACTGACGCGCTACCGGGTATCGGACTTGGCCACGCTTGAGCGTGCGCCGGGCGTCGCCCATTTCGAGCTCAGCGAAGGAGAACTGATCCCCGTGGGCAATGCTGGGGCGCGGCATGAATTGATCAAATCAAAGGCCGCCAAGCTATTGACGGCCTACGCGCTCACCAGTGAACTGGTGGAAGTGCTCACCGAGTCGAGCTTCACGCTGGCCGAGGAGACCTCCCGGCAGCCCGATGTCGCCGTGATTTCGCGAGCGCGCTATCTCCAACTCCCCGATGAAGACGTCCCCATCCCCTTTGCGCCCGATCTGGCGGTGGAGGTGATCTCTATCTCGGAATCCGCGATCGATGCCGAGCACAAGGTGGCGGAGTACTTCGCAGGTGGCACGTCAGAGGTGTGGCAAATCTATCCGCGCGAGCGTTTCATCCGCATCCGGCGTCAGGGCTTGGTGCAGGATGTGGAAGGCGCTCAGCTGCTCGAAACGCCACTCCTGCCGGGCTTCTCGGTTGCGGTGGAAGAGTTCTTTCAGCGTTAGCGCAACACGGGTTTGTCGAGCGTATCCCAGCCATAGGCCCGCGCCACTCGCTCCCGGATCTCGCGCGTTAGAATACCGCCGGCGTCGCCATTGGTGAGAATCACCACGCCATAGCCCTTCACCCGGTGCGCCACCATGTCACTGCGGAAGCCGAAGTTGGCCCCGCCGTGCTCAAAATACCAGCCCTCGCCTGATTTGCCGATCTGGAAGCCGACGGCGAACGGCCCCACGCCCACGGGGGTGACCATCTCTTGCATCGTCCTCTGGTTCACCACCTTGCCGCTCTTGCCTTGCATCGTCAACTGCACTTCGATCAGGAACTTGGCCAGATCGGTCGCCGTGGTCCAGAGCCCGGCCGCAGCCATCTCCGGATAGACATGCCAGCGGGCGGCGCTGCCCTTGCCCGCCCCATTGTGGGCTCGCGCGGCCTGTTTCTCGCGTTCGGCGGGCAGCGGTTGCTGATAGGTGCTGTTGGTCATCCCAATCGGGCCGAGCACCCACTCCTGCATCAGAGGAGCGAATGGTTTGCCCGCAGCGTCACTCAAGGCAATCTGCTGGATGGTCACCGCTCCGCCGGAATACTGCGCGGCTTCAAAAGGTGGCCGGACCAGCTTCACTGCGCCGGTATTGGAGGGCGCGCGTCCCTCCATCATCTCGACGACGGTAGGCAGCTTTGAGCCTGGCTCATAGCCTGGATAGCCGAACCCATCGCCGGTCCCGGAAGTGTGGCTCATCAGCCCGCGTGGCGTCACCGGACGTCCGGCCACAAATGGGTTGCCGGGCACCTTCCACGTCTTGAGGATCGTGTTGACGTCCTGATCCAGCGTGAACAGGCCTCGTTCAACTGCTTTTAAGCTGCCCAGCGCCGCCACGGGTTTGCTCATCGAAGCGGCCTGAAACATTGTTTCGGGAACAACGGGCGTCTTGGCTTCGGCATCAGCGAAGCCCCAGCCCTTCGCCCACTGCACTTCAAAGTTTCGGATCACGGCGACGCTGACACCGGGGACGTGGAACTTCTCCATCAGCTCCTCGATGGTGAATCCATCCAGCCCCTGCCGGTTCGGCGTCTGCTTGCCCTCCACCACCCGCACGGCCTCGCCGGCGGTTTGCCCCCACGCGCCGAGCGCCATCAGCACCAACACCATCAGTGATCTCATGCCGTTCTCCTCGATAGCTACTACTGCTTCCGCCCACTGAAGTTACTCCAACACAAAAAAGACCCCGAGCCGAAGCCCGGGGCCTTTTCAGTTGCTTGCTTGTGTTCTGAGGCTTTAGAAGATGTACTTCAAAGCGAACTGTAGCTGGCGCATGTTGGTGCGAGTTCCGGTGAGAACGCCAAAGCTGCCGGCATTGGTGATCTGGCCCGCCGCATTGCGCACGATCTGGCCGGCATTCGTGTCCGGGTTGCCCCAGTTGGGGTGGTTCGGCAGGTTGAACGCCTCAAAGCGGAACTGCAGCGTGTGGCCTTCCACCGGCATATTGAAGTTCTTCAGCGTGGAGAAGTCCATGCCAAAGATCGACGGACTGATCAGCGTGTTGCGGCCCACGTTGCCGAAGGTGCCAAACGGCTGCAGCACGTACGCTTCCGGATTGAACCAGCGAGTGGGGTCCGGGTTGCTCAGGTTGGGGTTGGTGCCCGCATTGTAGAGCGGACGGTCAAAGCCCGCGCCCGTGTTGGACTGGTCGCGGCCGGAAACCACCGTCAGCGGGAAGCCCGTCGACATGGTGATGATCGAGCCCAGCTGCCAGCCGCCAATCACGGCGTTGGCGAAGCGGTTGGAGATGTCCCAGGCCTTGCCCTTGCCTACCGGCAGGTCGTACAGGATCGAGGTAACAGCGCGATGGCGCGTGTCAAAGCTGGACAGCCCGCGCTCGCAACGCATGCAGTAGCTGTTCTGCGGGAACAGCGTGTCACCGTCGTTGACGCGGATGCCGGAGGTTTCATCGATCGACTTGGCGTAGGTATAAGAGACCAGCGCCGAAAGCCCATTGGCGTAGCGCTTGGTCAGCTTGACGCCCAATGAATTGTAGTTGCCGCGGCCGCCATTATCCACCAACTGGATGCGGCCGAAGAACGGGTACGGCGAACGCGAGATCACCGAACCGGTGGCGCCCGGAATGGCTTCATTCACCGCGCGCAGCGATTCCAGCTTCCGGCTGAT
>JBIKMK010000432.1:0-4407 GCA_044359315.1 Bryobacteraceae bacterium
GGCGAACGCCACACCGGAGCGTTGCCGGGCCAAGTGCTGCGCGGCCCGGGCTACCAGAAGCCCTAGAGCAGCCACCGCACAACCGCTCCGTTGCCGTCGCGGCTCTGAAACGTACCGAGCCGCGCGCGCAAGCAAGCGGTTTCCGGCAACTTCGTGCCACGGGCTTTTTGAGCATCCATTCACTCCGCTGTCACAGGCACGATTCGCCCGCGCGCTACCATCAAGGCGAATGGCAAAACTCGCGTTAGTGTATGGCCTGCGTCTACTGCCGGCCGATGATGTGGCGGAAGTGGGCGAAGCGGAAGTAAAGTTGACCAACGGCCAAACGGCCCACGTCACGATGCATTTGCTGGAGGGCGGCGAAACGGAGATCCGCGCCCAATTGATGCAATCGCTCGATGCTTTTTTTGAGTTCTACCCGGAGATCTAACCCTGATGTGGAAACCCATCGCAGTTCTCACCCTGGCGGCGCTGGCCGCATTTGCGGAGCCCGTCGCTTCCGGCAGTTACCGCGGCAAGTGGGAAGGCGGCTCCGCCTCGGGCGACATCCGGTTGACCATGCAGCAGGCCGACGGCCAGTGGAAAGCCACGGTCTCGTTCACCATCGGCGGCCAGGACGTCCCATGCACCGTGAAGTCCATCGCGGTCGATGGCGAGAAGGTGAAAGTGGTGTACGCGTTCGACATCCAGGGCAACCGCCTGGAATCGACCATTGAGGGTGCCATGAAGGGCACCAAGCTGTCAGGCAAGTACGTCACCCGGACGGCGGGCGAGGCTTCGGAAGTAGATCAGGGAACCTGGGAAACCACGGCCGGGCAGTAGCGGTGCGCCCAAAGGGCGATCCCACACTGGTTGCCCACCACCGCCGCACTCTCTTCAGCCGGGACTTGAGCACTGGAAGCTACCGCAGCTTCGCCTGAACCCGGCAGCCAGCAACCTAGGCCCGCATACCGTCTGCTTGCGGTCGCGGCTCTGCATAATCTGCATCGCCGAGCCGCGACCGAAAGGAGTAGTTTTTCCGGGGTCGTTACTATTGCCGCCGCACCGCCAGCAGCCCCGCCGGACTGGAGGCGCCGCCAATGGTCAGCACCAAAGCGTGATCACCATCGGGCATGTCGGCGGGAATGCGAATGTTCATCTGATGGAGCCCGGCCATCGAACCGGAAACACCGACATAGATGACATCGCTGGCGGCCAGTGTCCGCCCGCCTAAAGTGACGGCTACTGCGCCGGCTGCGGGTCCTGCGGCGGTTGGAATGACTCCCGCCGGGAAGGCCGGGTTGGTGGGACCAACACCCGTGCCGAAGACCAGCACCACCTGCGAAGGCTGTGCAAAGTTGAACGCGGCTCCCGCGATTGTGCCTGGGGCGGCGATGTACGCACCGGTAGCCGCATCAACCGCCGCCACCGGCGACAGCCCTTCCGCACGCCGCACGAAATAGAAGAACTCCGGTGAAGCACCCGCTCGGATCGTCATCGTCACGGGCGCACTTCTCAACTCCGCCGGACCATCGCAATCCTGAATAACAACCATGGGTTGCGCGCCCGCCGCAACATCAGGTACCTGGACGGTAATCTGTTGGGGGAATACGTGAATGATGGGAGCCCGCTGGCCCCCAACAAGAACGCAGTGGCCTAGGAACCGGCGGGGCACAGCACCTTCCACCAGGTCGTCACCCGTGATCTGCCGCCCGGGCGACGTCAACTGGAAGCGGCCACCAATGGTGACCATCATGCCGGCGGAAAACTCCTTGACAGCATTCAGCGAGCCACCGGCCCCGATTATGCCATCGCCTGCAGGCCGTGGCCCAACCGGCCCTGCCGGCGCGGTAACACTCAGAGTGAAGGTGACGGGCGGAAGTCCGGCCACAGTGGCCGTCACCACCACACGCCCCGCTTCGGTTCCCGCAGTCACGGTCACGGCCGCGACACCGGCCGCATCCGTGGTCACGATGGGTCGGCTGATGGTGCCGGGGCCACTAGTCACCGCAAAACTTACCCGCGCGCCGGCCACAGGTGCTTCCGCGCGGCCAATCACCCGGACGGTCATGGCCGCGCTGGTCTCACCGGTGTTGGTGGTTTGGTTGTCTCCGGAGACCAAGGCCAACCGGGAGGCCGTGTTCTGCACCAGATTACGGACAATATGCGCATACTCGGCTATCAGGACGTCACCTTCGGCGTTCACGTGAATGCTCCTTGGCTGGTCAAGATCAGAAGTCAGTGCAGCACCGCCATCATTCAGTGAGCCCGTGGGCGACAACACTTTCCCGGTACCGGCAATCTTCACCATGGCGCCATCTGGCGAAATCCGATGGACTGTTGGCAGGATGCCTGTCCAATACACGTTCCCCGCCCGGTCCACACCCAACCCGGTAGTCGGAGTGAGTGACTGGGCAGTGGCTACGCCCTCCCCCGGCGTCCCCACGCGGCCATTGCCGGCGAACGTCGAAATGATTCCCGCCGACGTCACCCGCCGGATGCGAACGTTGCCGTCATCGGAAATGTAGAGGTTGCCGGCAGAATCGGTGGCGACCAGCAACGGCAGGAACAAAGAAGCCGCGGTCGCTGGACCTCCATCTCCACTCGAGCCAAGCGATCCGTTTCCCGCCACCGTCGCGATCCTGCCGTCAGCACCCACGCGGCGCACAACGCTGGAGATCGAGTCGACGATCAGGAGGTTTCCCGCAGCATCCACCGCTAGCGAGTCGATCGAACGGAAACTAGCCAGCGTAGCCGGACCACCATCACCGGTATTGCCAAACTTTCCATCACCGGCAAAGGTACTGATGCTACCTTCCGGGGTCACCCGCCGTATGCGCAAATTGTCCGTGTCGGCGATGTATACATTGCCCCGGGCATCGATGGCCAGCCCACGCGGTGAGTCCAGTTGGGCCGCCCGGGCACTTCCACCGTCACCGCTGTAGCCCGCACGCCCTGTCCCGGCGAACACGCCAACCATCCCAGTTCGCGAAACCTGCAACACACGATTATTCGTGGGTTCAGAGAAGTATATGCTGCCATTGGCATCACGCAACGGCGATGACGGAAACTTGATGTCTGACTGTAGCGCTTGACGGTCCAGCGTCAGCGGAACCCGGCCCACAAAGCGGCGGATTGATCCACCGGTGATCCGCAGGATCGAGTCAAAGAACGGTTCCCATACAGGACGTCTCCATTGGTATCCACGGCGATGCCATCGGGAAGATTCAACGAAGCCCGCAGTGCAATCAGGTTCTCCGGTAGCGCGGTCCCATAGTTGCCGTTGCCGGCCACAAACGTAACCTTGTCATCGGAGATGTTGAGGCGGAATATCATCCCCCAGTACCAGTCGGTAAAGAAGAGGTTCCCATCCGCATCGGCCGTCATCCGGTCACAACCTCCGAAACGGAACTCCAAGCGGTTGACGTTATTCTGCGGGATCCCGATGCGCCCACCGGCATAGATACTGATGATTCCATCAGGGGTCACTCGCCGAATGGTGGAGTTGAATGTGTCCATGATGAACAGGTTGCCGCGGGCGTCAACCACCACGGCTGTGGGCCGGTTCAGACGTGCGCTGGTCGCCGGGCCACCATTGCCACCTTCGCCAACATTGCCCGATCCGGCATACGTCTGCACTATGCCGTCCTTGGTGATCCGGCGCACTTTGTGGGCACTCCGCTCCACAAAGTAGATGATGCCGGCCGTATCAACTGCTATGCCGGTTACATCTGTAATTGATGCTCTGGTTGCCGGACCCCCGTCTCCCGTGCTGCCGGCCGTGGTCTGGCCGTTCCCGCCAATGATTTCCGGACCAGTGCGCTCATTAATTCGATAGATATGGCCCCCGCCTGCGCCGTACAATTGCCCATCCAGCCCTAGGCCCAGTGCCGACAAGGACACAGTCGCAATCGTCCGGATTGTTCCGTCACGACCGACGGCACGCAACCGGCTATTGTCGAGCTCAGCAAAATATAGCGTCCCATTGCGATCGATCACCATCGGACCCGGCTGAATGATCCGTGCCCGGTCCGCCGGTAGCCCCTCGCCGGAGTCGAAGCGCCCGGCGACAGGTCGCACCACATAGGAAGGTGCTTGTGAGAACAGACTCACCGCCGTTAACAGGAGAACAAGAAGCCGATTCATTCTTGGGATACTAGCAGCAGTCCATGCAGTATTCAATAGTTAAGAAAAAAAACCCACGATACCAACAGAGAGTTGGCACGTGGGCTTAAGTTGTAAATGAGCGATTAGCTAAACTGAAAAAAGACCAATCGGCCAGCTAAGTCAAACTAGAAGTCAAACCGCAGCGCGAACTGCAGAATGCGGGCGCCGGACTGGTTGGACGCACCGGTCGGGGTGGCCGAGATGATGCCGAAGGTTTGCGGCGTCTGCAGGTTGATCGCCGCCGGAATGAAGTTCACCGTG
>JBIKMK010000028.1:0-14944 GCA_044359315.1 Bryobacteraceae bacterium
AACGAGACGCTGGGCGAAGCCATCTACCCGACGCCCGTCATGGGCATTGTGGGCATTCTCAAGACCGCCGCGCCGATCCCGATGCAGTTTGCGCAGCCGGGCCGCGACATTGTCCTGTTGGGCGGCCTGGGGGCGAGCGACGAAACGCACTTCGGCGGCACCCAGTACGCCAAGGTAATTCTTGATACGCTGTGGGGCTTGCCACCTCAGCTGGACATGGATTACGAAAAGCGCGTCCAGGCGGCGATGCGCGAGATCGCCCAAGCGGGCTTGGCCGAATCCGCTCACGATTTGTCAGACGGCGGCTTGGCCGTGGCACTGGCCGAAGCCAGCTTCCGCGGCATCGGTGCCCACGTCACGATTGAGACTGGTTTGCGGCCGGAACTGGCGTTGTTCCACGAAGGCCCATCGCGTATCCTTGTGTCCACTGCCTCCCCCGGCCAGGTGCGCGAAATTGCGGCGAAACACGGCGTGGCGGCCGATGTGATCGGAAAGACCGTCAACGATCAGTTGACGATTGGTCCTTGGGTGGATTGTTCCATCGCCCAGCTCCAGCGTCCCTGGAAGACGGCACTTGAGGAGGCTTTGCACTAAATGGTGGAGATCCCGGACTTGGACGTTGATGGCGTAGAAGTGGACAAGCTGGACCACTTCCACGACGAATGCGGTGTGATGGCCATCTACGGCCATCCGGAAGCGTCGAATCTGGCCTATCTGGGACTCTACGCGCTCCAACACCGCGGCCAGGAATCGGCCGGGATTGCATCCAGTGACGGCCGCCAGGTGATCTGCCACAAGTCCATGGGGCATGTCGCAGACATCTTCCAGCCGCACGTGTTGGCCAAGCTGCCGGGGCACATGGCGATCGGCCATACGCGCTACTCCACGTCCGGCGATACGGTGCTGCTGAATGCGCAGCCGTTCTCGGTGGCCTGCAACAAGGGCGCGGTGGCGGTGGCGCACAACGGCAACATCACCAACGCCAAGGAACTGCGCAAGGAACTGGAATACGAAGGCTCGATATTCCAGGCCACTTCCGACACGGAAGTGATCCTGCATCTGGTGGCCCGCTCGCGCGAAAAGACGCTGCACGGGGCGCTCCGCGATGCGTTGTTGCGCCTGGATGGTGCGTTCTCGCTGGTGTTTCTGGCCGAAGACCGCGTGATCGTCGCGCGGGACCGGCACGGCTTCCGCCCACTGGCGATGGGGCAAATGGAGATGGCGGGCGGCAATGGCAAGATCGCCTATGTGTTTGCGTCGGAGACCTGCGCCTTCGACCTGATCGGCGCGACCTATCTGAACGACGTCGAACCCGGCGAGATGGTGATCATCGGACCCGAAGGCATGACCCGCGAACGCTACGCACCGGCCCTGCACCGCGCGCATTGCGTCTTTGAGCACGTCTACTTCTCACGGCCGGATTCAATCGTGTTTGGGCGCCCCGTCCAGCAGTCCCGTGAACGGATGGGCATGTTGCTGGCCCAGGATCACCCGGTCGCCGCCGATCTGGTGGTGCCGGTGCCCGATTCGGGCGTCGCGGCCGCCATTGGCTATTCGATGGAATCGGGCGTCCCTTACCGGCAGGCGCTGATCCGGAACCACTATGTGGGCCGCACCTTCATTGAGCCCTCCCAAGCCATCCGCGACTTCGGCGTCAAGCTGAAGCTGAACCCGGTGCGCCACTTGCTGGAAGGCAAGAGCGTCGTGCTGGTGGATGATTCCATCGTCCGCGGCACGACATCGCGCAAGATCGTCCGCATGGTCCGCAGCGCCGGGGCGCGTGAAGTTCACCTGCGCATCTCCTGCCCGCCCACGATTTCGCCCTGCTTTTACGGGGTCGATACGCCGACGCGCGGGGAATTGATCGCGGCCAACAACACGGTGGAAGAGATCCGCAAGTTTGTCGAAGCTGACTCGCTCGGTTTCCTGCAACTACCGCGCCTGCGCGAAGCGGTCAGCGACCAAAATCACCAGTACTGCTACGCCTGCTACACGGGCGACTACCCCACCGACATCATCAACATCGATGAACTCATCCGCACGCGCGGCCGCACCAAGTAGGCAGCTCTTCCGGCGCGGCTACCGGAGTTCGTAGCGCACAAAGGCGAAGCGTTTCGAGTCCGGGGACCAGGAGTTGACGTTGATGGTGCCCTGCCCGCCGAATAGCTTTTTCAGCTCGATGATCTGGCCGCTCTTGCGGTCCATGCGGCGCAGGATGACGTTCTGGTTGGCCGGGTGGCCGACGGTGCCTTTGGGGAAGCTGACGAAGACCAGGTAACGGCCGTTGGGTGACGGGTGCGGGAACCAGTCCTCCAGTTCGTCCGAAGTGATGCGCTCCGCTTTCGCGTCGTCCACGCCCGCCCCATCCGCCGGAATACGCCACACATCCCAGCTGCCGGTGCGGAGCGAGTTGAAGTAGATCCACTTGCCATCACGCGTGTAGTCCGGGCCGTCGTCGTATTGGGCATGAGTGGTCAGGCGTTGTTCGGCGCCGCCATCGACAGGGATGCGGTAGAGGTCAAAATTGTCGCCGCGCTTGGCGCAATAGGCCAACCACCGTCCATCGGGCGACCAGCCGTGATAGTAGCTGGGCGTCAACTGCGTCACCTGCTTGGGCGTGCCGCCGGTGGAAGGCAGCACATACATCTGCCCCGCCGAAATCGCAAACCACTTGCCGTCGGCGGAGATGCCATGGTCGTTATTGATGCGGTCCACGGTACCCGTGTCCACCTGCTGCGGCTCGCCGCCCGTGACCGCCAGCTTCCAGAGCTTGCCCCGCGAATTCAGCAACAAATACTTCCCATCAGGCGACCAGTTGGGCGCTTCGAAGAGCTCGGGTGATGAGTAGATCACCTTCTCCCCCGAGCCATCGGCGTTGATGAGGGTGATGTGGCTGGTGGTGGGGGCACGCTGCTGTTGGGCGAAGAGGGTGAGGGTGAGGAGGGCGAGGGTCACGGTGAGGCTAGGATATCGCGGGGGGATGCGGAGCTTACGAATCCGGTATACCTAGAGCATGCTTGCGCCGTTGGTCGAGATCGTTCACTCACAGTCGATGGATGACTGGCTGACAAGGAATCAGACAGCCTTTGAGGGCTTATTCGGGAGCCGTTACCCTAAGGCGGCGCGCGATCTCTACAAGCTGCGTGCGCCAAAAGACACGCAGATTCCTTATGCGGCCTACATTCATCCGTCAAACCCCGACTCGGGTGCTTACGCGGGCCTCTGCTTCGTGATGTTTCCGATTCCCGACGGGCCTTGCCTGTTTGGCTTGGGAATCGGGACGCAGGGCCTCTCGCCAGATGAGGCGATACTGGGCCGTCCGGGGCATGCGCGCAAGGCGATGGCCATCTGTGACTGGCTTACTGCCGCTTTTGGTGACGGCAGCCGAGTGGCCTGGGCCCGCCGCGACCCGACGCAATTGGACGTGTCCTTGCCGTCTGACCTGATGGTGGATTGGCCTAAGTATCAACAGGTGTTCGACCGTTACGGCAAGGCGCCCGGTAGCGTCCTCTATGCTCTCTATCGCCCGACCGCTGACCGCGCAGCTACCGAAAGATCGCTGGCAGCCTTCCTGGACCTGCTCTTCGCCGAGAAGAATATCGAGCCAATGGCCGCGCACAAGAAGCAAGCAGCGGCTGATCGTGCGGCCTGGAGTTCGTTGATCCTTCCCGATCTCCAACAAAGCGATGTGGCGGGTCTCCTCCGACAGCGGCGCTTTGTCATCCTGCAAGGCCCGCCGGGGACGGGCAAAACGCGGATGTCCGAGGAACTGCTGAAGAAAGTCTACGGTGGGCGCGGGCGGACGATTCAATTTCATCCCAATACGACTTACGAGAACTTCATTGGCGGGCTGGCTCCGGTAAGTTCGGATGGTGCGCTCGGGATGAGATTCGCTCCGCAACCGGGTGCTTTGATGCGCGCCGCGGCCGAGGCGGCGGGGACTAACGAGCCCTATCTGCTGCACATTGACGAGATCAATCGAGCGGACCTGGGCAAGATTCTGGGCGAAGCGATCTATCTGCTCGAACCAGGCGCACCAGAGCGCGCAGTTGATTTGCCGCTCGATTTCGGACCGCCTCACGGAAGCAGACTGCAGTTGCCGCCCAATTTGCACATTCTGGGCACGATGAATTCCTCGGATCGGTCGATTGCGATCCTCGATGTGGCGGTTCGGCGTCGATTCGCTTTTGCGTCGCTGTGGCCTCAGATCTCGGTGGTGCAGCAGTACGGCGGCGAGGTGATGCGAGAAGCCTTCCAACGCTTGCTTGATATCTTCGTCGACCATGCACCGGAGGATGCATTTGCGCTTCTGCCGGGGCACTCGTATTTTCTTGAACCGGACGACGCCCTCGCCAAGCCACGGCTGCGGGTAACGTTGGGGCCGCTGCTGGAGGAGTATCTGGCGCAGGGTTATGTGAGCGGCTTCGCAGAACAGATACGGAGCTACCTCCAGTGGCTGCGTCTCTAGCTGACATCTGCCTCAGGATCGACGACAACTCCACCGTACTTCGTTCGGCCGTTGAGTTCTTCGGGACCAAGCAGGCGCGCGATGCTTCACAGCTGGCGGCGAGACTTGGCGATCAATTCATCAAACAAAACCGGCGATTGGCCAACGTGCTGGGCGTGGCTTTGGGTTTGGAATACGACGGCCGAGATGTCCACCTTCGCGTCACGTCTTCGAACCAAGTGGGCGCGGTGCCACTGGTCTCGCCTGTCACCGCCCGCAATGACTTCGGGCTTCTGGTGAAGCCGCGCTTTGCCTGGGATGGAATCGGTCCGATGCTTAGCCGCATGGGGTGGCGGGTAGCGCCAGCACCATTGAAGCTTCCGCTCCTGAAGCGTTCGGAGCGGCAAGTACCGCGCTGGGTGCTGGCGTCGATGATCCTCACTCGAGTTGCGGCGCTGCTTGAAACGCTGGATCGTCGATTCGAATTGGTTGACGAAGTTCGCGCAGCACCTCGGGGCTCAGTCCAATGGGGCCGATATGCCACTGAGCATCTCTCGCGGGCACAGTTTCTCTCGGTCCCGTGTCGCTTCCCGGACTTGCGGGATGATCGCCTGCTGCTGGGCGCGATTCGCCACACGCTTCAGCTACAACTACAGGCCCTGGAAGGACAACGTGGCCATGGCGCGTTCATTCTGCGATTGATCGAGTGGACCCAACTCTTGCTTCAGCGAGTGGGCCGGGTTCCGATTCACATCCCGTCGTCCAGCTCATTTGCACTTTGGCACCAACGGCCGCTGAGGTCTGACGCGTTCCTAGATGGCCTACAGGCGATCGAATGGACGGTGGACGAGCGGATGCTGGCGGGCCTGAGTGATCTGGAAGGTGTGCCTTGGCGCTTGCCCATGGATCAGTTCTTCGAAAGTTGGGTGGAGACGGTTGGAGGCATGGCTGCACGCGCGACGGGAGGCACGATTCGCTCGGCCAGGCAGCGACAGACCACGCATGCCATTCAATGGCAATCTGGTTCTTCCCGAACGCAACAGTCGCTCATGCCTGACCTGTGGCTGGAGTGGCCCGGCACAACCCTCGTGATCGACGCGAAGTACAAGGCACATTGGGATCGTTTCGATCTCGAGCATGTCCGCGAGGAGCACCGCCACGACCTGCATCAGGTGCTGGCCTACGCGGCGCTTGCATCCACGCCTCGCGTCATTGCTTGCCTGGCCTATCCCTGCCCGGTAGATGAATGGAGCGGCCTGCGCGCTCGCGGGCGACATTTGCGGCAGGCGGAGATCTTCGTGGCGAATCGCCGACTGAATCTGTGGCTGATGGCCATGCCGATGTCGGCCGAAGCGGAGGACGTAGCTGGGCCTCTGGCCACGTTGATCCGTGATCATCTGGCCGCCGCCTAGCTGTTCTCCACATCGCACCGACCGGCAAGCAACTCCGCTACCGTAGTGCGCTCCCAATCTATATCTGAACGAAGCTCACGGCCACTCACTCGTTCCAGTTCGCCGAGTGCCCGCCAATAGGCGTCCTGAGCGCGGATCACCCGCTGGATACGAATGACCAGTTCAGCGTGGCCCAGTTGTTCCAGGAGATTCTGGTTCGATGTCATGTTAGCTCCCTTCTCTCAAAACACATCCAAGTCATTCCCAAATCGCACCTCACCTTTGTAGACCGCTCCAATCTCCTTCATGAGCTCCTGCTCATTCGAACTCCACAGCAGCTGGTGGTAGAGCACCAGCAACTTGGGCTTGGCGCGGTTGGCGATTTCGCCTAATTGGACGGAGGAGGTGTGGGCGCGGGAGTGGTAGGTTTGCCATTGCGGGGGGCGCTTTTTGAAGCCGGCGACGCTGTAGACCTCGTGCAGCAGGATGTCGCAGCCTGCGCAGGCCTTGACGATGTTGTCGTTCGGGATGGTGTCGCCGGAGATGACGATGGTGCGGTCCGGGGTTTCAAAGCGGAGGGCGTAGGCTTCGCGCCATTCGCCGTGTTTGACCAGGAAGGCTTTGACGGTGACGTTGGCGTCCTTGTAGATGGTGCCTTCGCGGTATTCGTGGGCGTTGACGAGGTAGGCGCGGGGGTCGCCTTTTTCGTCGCCTTTGATGCGGACTTGGAGGTCCTGACGGTAGGCGGCCAGGATGTGGCGGGCCATGTCTTTGATGCCTTTGGGTCCGTAGAGTTCGAGCGGGGCGTGACGGTCCAGCACGGCGGGGGTGAGGATCAAATCGGGCAGTCCGGCGGTGTGGTCGGAGTGCAGGTGGGTGGCGAAGGCAGTTTTGAGGTTGCTGACGGCCAGTGCGGTGACGCCCTTGCGGGCCGCCGCGGCGGCGCGGCGGACGACGCCGGGGCCGAAATCGACCAGGTAGGGTTGGCCGTTGACGACGACGGCGACGGCGGGGCCGGAACGGTCCGGGTCAGCATTCGGGGTGCCGGTGCCTAGGAGCACCAATTGGCTGGCGGGGGCGGCTAGCAGGCCGAGGCAAATGAGAGCGGGAAGCATCTGGGGGCATGGTACTGCATGGTGGGCGCTGGGTGCGGGGCGGGTGGAGGTTTGCGACCGCTGGACGTTCGTCGCGGTTCGGTTGGATCAACGGCGGAGTGAGGTTCAGTAAACCGCTTGCTGGCGCGCGCGGCTCTGTCAACGCGCGCGGCTCAGCAGGGCGGGGGCTTGATATCATTCATCGTAATGACACTCCTAGCGCACCGGTGGGCCGGAGGCCTGATTTTGTTGACCGGCATCGCCTTCGGGGCCGATGAATCGGCGGAGAAGGCGGAGGCCATCTTCAAGGCGAACTGCTATTCGTGCCACGGCGCGGCGCTGAAGATGTCGAAGCTGGACCTTCGGACGCGCGAAACCATCCTCAAGGGCGGCGAACACGGCGCGGTGGTGGTGCCGAACAACCCGGAAGCGAGCCTGCTCTACAAGCTGGTCTCTGGCGCGCAACAGCCATCGATGCCGCCGGGCAAGAAGCTGGCGGCGGCGGATATTGAGATGCTCCGCACATGGATTGATCGCGGTGCGCCCTACGATGGCATCGCCCCGGCGGATGAAGACAAGCTGAAGACCTTGGCGAAGCTGGAAGACCGGCCGATCCGGCCGGAGGAGCGGAAGTTCTGGAGCTTTCAACCGGTGAAGCGCCCGGCGGTGAAGGGCGCTGGGTCTGCGGCGGTGGATGAGCTGTGGTTGAAGTCGCTGGCCGCCAAGGGGCTGAAGCCGAACCCGCAAGCCGACCGCCGCAGTTTGGTCCGGCGGGCTTATCTCGACCTGATTGGTCTGGCACCGACGCCCGATCAAGTGACGGCCTTTGTGAATGACAAGTCGCCCAATGCGTGGCCCAAGCTGGTGGAGCAGCTGCTGGCCTCCCCGCATTATGGCGAGCGCTGGGGGCGGCACTGGCTGGACTTGGCGCGCTATTCCGATTCGGCCGGGTATGAGTTCGACCGCGACCGGCCGACGATGTTCCACTACCGGGACTGGGTGATCGAGGCGTTCAACCGTGACGTGCCGTACAACGAGTTCATCCGGCTGCAGTTGGCGGGTGACGAGCTGAAGCCCGGTGATCGCGAAGGCCGCGTGGCCAGCGTCTATCTGCGGCTGGGCCAGGAAGCCAACATCAAGACGGCGCAGACGCGCATGGATGAGCTGGATGATCTGCTGGCGACCGCCGGCGGATCGATGCTGGGCATGACGATTGGCTGCGCGCGCTGCCACAACCACAAGTTCGACCCGATTCCGCAGAAGGACTACTACCGCATGCAGGCCGTCTTCTTTTCGGCCAAGCCGGTGGAGGAACCGTTCGCGGAAGCGGCGGCCATTACCGCGCACAAGACGGCGCTGGCCGAATGGAACGCCAAGCTGAAGGAACTGCGCGCCGCCAAGGGGCAGATCGACAAACCGTATCGCGAGCGGTTGTTGGACGAGAAGAAATCGAAGCTGCCGGAGTTCTTCCAGATCGCGCTGAAGACGCCGGCGGACAGGCGCACCGAAGGCCAACGGCTGAATGCGATCCAGGTAGAGAAATTTCTGGTGGTGGACGACAAGGAGTTGCAGCCGCTGCTGAACGCGGATGAACGGGCTCGGTGGACGAAGCTGAAGGAAGAGATTGCGGGGCTCGATAAGAAGAAGCCCGAGATCCCGACGCTGCTGACGATTGAGGAGAAGCGGGCGGATCCATCCTACTTCCTCCACCACGGGAGCGTGGATTCGCCCGGCACGGAGATGAAGCCGGGCATCTTGAGCGTGGCGCATGAAGGCGAATGGCCGTTCCCGGACAAGACCACGGGCCCTGGCCTGGGTCGCCGGGCGGCGTTTGCGGACTGGGTGACCTCGCCAAGCAATCCGCTTTCGGCGCGCGTGATGGTGAACCGCATCTGGCAGCATCACTTCGGGGAAGGCATTGTCCGGACCACGTCGAACTTTGGCAAGACGGGCGAGTTGCCCACGCACCCGGAGCTGCTGGACTGGCTGGCGAGCGAGTTTGTGCAGCAAGGCTGGTCGATCAAGAAGATGCACCGGACGCTGATGCTGTCGCAGGTCTACCAGCAATCGAGCAGTGACCGTGTGGACGGCATTGCGGCGGACCCTGAGAATCGCCTGCTGTGGCGGCAGGCTCGGCAGCGCCTGGAAGCGGAGACTATTCGGGATCAGATTCTGGCGGCGGCGGGTTCGTTGAAGCTGGACCTGGGCGGCCCGGGCGTCTATCCGTTTATTGATCCGTCGCTCTATGCCGGGTCCAGCGGGCGCACGTGGCCGGGCAAGCAGATTGATGATCCGTCGACCTTCCGCCGCAGCGTCTACATCTTCCAGAAGCGGACGATCCAGGTGCCGATGATGGAGCTGTTTGATACGCCGAACGGCATCGGGTCCTGCTCGCGGCGCAACCGCTCGACCATCGCGACGCAGGCGCTGATCCTGATGAACAATGCGTTCGTGCTGGATCAGGCGAAGCGCTTTGCGGCGCGGCTGAAGCAGGAGGCGGGCGACCAGCCAGCGGCGCAAGTGAAGCGGGCGTTTGACCTGACGCTTTCGCGCGCGCCGTCGCCCAAGGAACTGGCCGAAGCGGTCAGCTTTATCGGGTCCGCGCCGGAAGGTCTGGTCGACTTTGCGCAGACGATTTTCAACCTGAACGAGTTCGCGTACATCCCTTAGGACAACACCATGAGCCAGCGCTTTCTTTCACGCCGAGAGTTGATGTACCGGGCCGGAGGCGGCATCGCCTCGCTCGCCCTGACGGACATGATGGCCCGGGCGGCTACCACCTCGCCATTGGCTCCGAAGATGCCGCACTATGCGGGCAAGGCCAAGGCCGTGATCTCCGTCTTCTGCTACGGCGGCGTCAGCCATGTCGATACGTTCGACCCCAAGCCGGAGCTTGCCCGCCGAGCCGGGGAGGCGCTGTCGGGCAAGGGTGAAGTGGTGGTGTCGCAAGGCACGCCGGGTGGCATTCTGCCGTCGCCGTGGAAGTTCAAGAAGTACGGCCAGAGCGGCATGGACGTGAGCGAGCTGTTTCCGCATGTCGCCAAGCATGTGGACGACATCGCGTTTATCCGGTCCATGTATTCGCTGTCGAATGACCATGCCCCGGCGCTGTTCCAGATGAACACCGGCAGCGTGCTCACCGGGCATCCGTCGATGGGCAGTTGGATCACTTATGGCTTAGGCACGGAGAACCAGAATCTGCCGGCCTACATCGTGTTTCAGGATTGGCGCGGCGGACCGATTGGTGGGGCTCCGAATTGGGGCAACGGCTATATGCCGGCGATGTATCAGGGCACGCCGTTCCGGTCAACCGGCGATCCGATTGTCGATCTGAAACCGCCGGAGGGAATGACGCCCGAACGGCAGAAGCGCTGGCTGGGTTTTCTCGACAAGTTGAATGCGGAGCATGCGGCCAAGAACCCCCAGGATTCCGAATTTGCGGCCCGCATCGCGTCGTTTGAGCTGGCGTATCAGATGCAGAAGCACGCGACTGATGCCGTGGCGATCAACACGGAGCCGCAGCATATCCGCGATATGTACGGCGTCGATGGCGAGCGCACGCAGTATGTCGGCAAGCAGCTGCTGATGGCGCGGCGCCTTGTGGAGCGGGGCGTGCGGTTTGTGCAGGTCTATTCCGGTGGCGGCAACTTCCAGGAGAGCTGGGACGCGCACTGGGACTTGAAAGCCAACCACGAGATGCACTGCGGCGAAACCGACCAGCCGGTGGCGGCGCTGCTGGCGGATCTGAAGCAGCGGGGCTTGCTCGATTCGACGCTGGTGATCTGGCACGGCGAGTTCGGCCGCATGCCGATCTCGCAGCGCCTCGATGGCCGTGACCACAACCCGTATGGCTACACAGTGTGGATGGCGGGCGGCGGCATCAAGGGCGGTCAGGTGATTGGCGCGACGGACGAGTTTGGCTATAAGGCGGTGGAGAACCGCAAGTCAGTGAACGATCTCCACGCCACCATGCTGCACTGCCTGGGCTTCAACCACGAGAAGCTGACCTACCCCTACAATGGCCGCAACATGCGGCTGACGGATGTCAGTGGCAATTTGATCAAGGAATTGGTGGCTTAGCCGCCGCGCTTAAGGTCACCAGACCCGGCGCGCTATGATGACCGCATGAAGCGTCGCGTATTCTTTCAGGCTGCCTTGTCGGCGGCTCCCATTCTTTATGGCCAACCGGCCCGCCGGTACAAGACGGCGCTGATTGGGTCCGGGTGGTGGGGTATGAACATTCTGCGGGAGGCGCTGGCTTCGGGGCAGTGTTCCGCGGTGGCGCTGGTGGACCCGGATGCGAGCCAGATCGCCAAGGCTCAAGCGGAGATCACGAAGCTCTCGGCTGATCAGCCGCGGGTCTACAAGGACTATCGCGAGATGCTGGCCAAGGAACGGCCGGATATTGCGATTGTCGCCACGCCGGATCACTGGCATGCGCTGCCGACGATTGATGCCGTGAAGGCCGGGGCGCATGTCTATGTCGAGAAGCCGATCAGCCACACCATCGATGAAGGCAAGGCGATGGTGAAGGCGGCGCGGGCGGCGGATCGGGTGGTGCAGGTGGGGTTGCACCGGCGGCTTACTCCGCATGGACTCTCCGGCATGGAGTTTCTGAAGTCCGGCAAAGTGGGCAAGGTGGGCATGGTGCGGATCTTCGCCAATGCCAGCGGCGGGGCGGGCACGCGGGTGCCTGATAGTGACCCGCCGGCCGGGCTTGATTGGGACTTGTGGCTGGGCCCGGCGCCCAAGCGCGCTTACAACAAGGCGATTCATCCGCGAGGGTTCCGGCACTTTCTCGACTATGCGAACGGCACGCTGGGCGATTGGGGCGTGCACTGGATGGATCAGGTGTTGTGGTGGACCGAAGAGACGCATCCCAAGACGGTCTATTCCACCGCCGGACGCATGGTGAGGCAGGATTCGACCGATGCGCCGGATACGCAGATGGTGACCTATGAGTTTGAGACCTTCCGCTGCCTGTGGGAGCAGCGCCACTATGCGGGCGAAGGCGCGGAGAAGCATCTGATCGGCGCTTACTTCTATGGCACCGAAGGCGTCTTCCACCTGGGTTACCGCGATGGTTGGACGTTCTACCCGGTGAAGAAGGGCCAACAGACCATTCACGTAGAGCCGCAACTGAACCAGCCCGACGGGCAGAACATCCGGGAGCTATGGGCGGACTTCCTAACCGCCATTGAGAAGCGGCGGAAACCGGTGGCCGATATTGAAGTGGGCTATCGCGCCACCGCGGCCTCACTGCTTGGGATGGTCAGTTGGCGCGCCGGGCGGAGCGTCCGATGGGACGGGCAGAAATGTGTGGGCGACCCGGAGGCGAACCGGCTGTTGCGGCGCGCCTACCGGGCTCCTTGGAAGTATCCGGAGGCTTGAACGATCAACGCGGTTTCACCGGATGTGCTTGTACATCCAGGCGAGACGGTGGGGGTTGACGCCCAGGGTGTAGCCCGCCTGGATCAGCACCCAAACGGTGAGCGCGTGCAGCAGGCCGCCATTTTTCCAGCGGCGGGGGGAGACGTAGATCTTCTGGGGGAGAAACCGGAGTGGTCCGGCTAAGTGGAGGCGCCGGGCGAGTTCGTAGTCTTCCATGATGGGCCAGGGGCGGTAGCCGCCGGTGCGCAGGAAGAAGTCCCGGCCGACCCAGATGCCGGAATCGCCATAGAAGATGCCGAACGGCAGGCGTGCACGGTAGATCCAGTTGAAGCTGCGGGCTACCCAGTCATCACCGCCGAAGTGGGTGTCGAAGTTGCCGCCGAGGAGGGCCGGATTTTGGGCGGCGGCGCGGAGGGCGTCCAGGGCTCCGGCCTCGAGCAGCGTATCGGCGTGGAGAAACAGGAGTATGTCGCCAGTGGCGGCCGCGGCTCCGGAGTTCATTTGCTTCGCCCGACCGGGGTCGGTGATCAGCACTTGCGCTCCGGCGGCCTGGGCCAGCGCGATGGTGCGGTCCTGGCTGCCGCCATCGACGACGATCACTTCATGGGGAGCCTGAAGTTGTAGGCAGGTGAGCAGATCGCCCAGGACGGACTCCTCGTTGAGCGCCGGGATGATCACCGAGACGGTGGGCGGCGAGGTCATAATGGTGGGCCTGGCGGGCTGGCCGACGTTGCCCCATGCGTGAGCTTGGGGCTTGTTCGCTGACCCGGAAAAAGCCCCAAGCTCACGCATGGGGCTACGCGTGGGGTGTCCGGAAGAAGCCCCAGGCTGACGCATGGGGCTGGGCGGCATTTCAGAGTTGCAGCGTAGACCGTATTCATCCGGTCAAGACACTAGGTCCGGCCGCGCGGGCTTTCTCCGCGACCGGCCACAGGCTTGACGACGCCCGGCCCACAGACGGCGACGCCGGTTTCGAGCAGGGCGCTCAAGAAGTTGTAGAGCACGGCGTAGATGCCTTGCTCATTCACCGGCTGGCGGCCGGGCATGCGGAAGCGGGTCGAAAGCTCCTTGCTGACCTGCACTTTGATCGACCGGTTTTGCAGACGGCCGGAACGGTCCCGGACGTTGGCGACGGAGAAGGGCGTCTGGAGCACTTGGCCGGACTTGCCGTCGACATAAAACTGGCAGCGCGAGAACCAGCCGGCGTTGCCGGAATCGGTGGCATCAAACAGCAGCAAGGGCGAATCGCGGTCTCCGGCGGTCAGTTCCAGTGTGAGGGCGCGGGGCGTGTCGTCCAAGGGTCGGACATCGAAACCCAGTTGGCGCGACAGGTTGTCGACGATCTGCGCGTCCAGCTCCAGCAGGAGCATCTTGTGTTCGCCAGCTTGAATGACCTGCATAGAGATGAACCCACTATTCTAGTGGATGTGGGGACACCGCTGATCCTGTTCGACATTGATGGCACGCTGCTGCGACGCTCGGGGCCGCATCACCGGCAGGCGCTGGAGGCGGCGGTGCTGGACGTGACGGGCGTGGCGGCGAGCACGGAGTCGATTCCGGTGGCGGGGATGCTGGATGGCGTGATCCTGACGTTGATGATGAAGGCGGCGGGTTTGAAGGTGACGGCGGTTCGCGCGGCCCTGCCGGCGGTGATGGCCCGGGCGCAGGAGCTGTATGGCGAATCGTGCCCGGATCTGCGGCGGCGGGTGTGCCCGGGCGTCCGGCAGCTGTTGCCGCGTCTGAAGCGTCAGGGAGCGGTGATCGGTCTGGTGACCGGCAACCTGAGCCGCATCGGCTGGACGAAAATGGAACGAGCTGGTCTGCGGGCGCATTTCCGTTTTGGCGCTTTTGCGGAGATGGGCCGTACCCGAGGTGAGCTGGCGCGGATGGCGCGGCGGCAGGCAATGGCGGAAGGTTGGATTACGCGGCAGAGCCCGGCGGTGCTGATCGGTGATCACATCAACGACATCCGGGCGGCGCGGGAGGCGAAGATGTGTTCCGTGGCGGTGGCGACGGGCGTGTTGCCGCGGGCGGAGCTGGTGCCGCATCAGCCTGATTTTCTGTTGGACGACTTACGGTCATTTGACCTGGATGAGGTGTTGCGTTGAAGGTTTTTCTATTGCTGGCGGCGGCCATGCTGGCGGCTTGTAACCCCGCCTCGAACGAGCGGATTCAGGTATTGATCGGCGGTAAGCTGATTGACCGGCCCGGAGCCGCACCGCTGGAACATTCCGTGGTGATTGTGGAGGATACGAAGTTCCGCGCGGTAGGCTCACAGGTGCACACCCCGATTCCGCCGGCGTCGGTGAAGGTGGACGCTTCACCCTACACGGTGCGCGGCACGCTGATTGAGGCGGGCGCGGAGGCCAATCTGGAGTTAGTCGATGCGCAAGGCCAGGTGTCGCGCCGGATGGTGGCGGGCAAGTGGCAATAAAGCAGTTCGACGCGGCCGCGCAGTCATTTGACGTGAAGCGCGCGGAGGTGGAGTTCCACAACTTTGCCTCGTTGGGCGAACCGGAGCGGGCCTCGCGCGTGTATCGCGAAGAGAACGTGCGGCGCGGCGCGGTGCTGAAGGCATTGCGGGAGTTTGTGGGTCCGCTGACGCCGTATCTCGAGATCGG
>JBIKMK010000433.1:0-4381 GCA_044359315.1 Bryobacteraceae bacterium
AGGGGGCGGGGGTGGGGTGACCTTCTTGGCGGGCGGCGCGGGTGGGGCGACCTTCTTGGCGGGGGCCGGGGGCGGGGCCACGGGATTGGCGGCGGCCACTTGGGCCACCATGGTGGCCGGAGCGATCCGTCCATGGCCGTAGCGCGAATCCCAACCGCCGCTGGCCGGGGGATTCTGGCGGGCCGTCCCGATGACCAGGCTGCGTACGTCACTGTTGGCCAGCGTCTTGCCGCGCTTGGCCGCTTCCGCCATCACCAACGCGACACAGCCCGCAACCGCCGGAGCCGCCATGCTGGTGCCGCTCTTGCGGGTGACCTTGGTGCCGGTGCGCGACCAAGCGGCCAGAACATCATGCCCGGGGGCCGAGATCTCCGGCTTTTGACGGCCATCGCGCGTGGGTCCGGCGCTGGAGAAAAATGAAAGCGGGACGCTGGCCTTGTGCGCGTCGTAGCTGCCGACGACGATGGTCTCCCGGCCGCAGGAAATGGAGCCGAGCGTTTGGGAGTTGTCATTGGGCGCGATGAATCGGGTCTGGCCGCGGTCATCGCGTTCGATCCAGGCATGGAACTGTCCATTGGACACCGTGGTGCCGGTCAGCCGCACCGCCCAGGTTCCGGCTGGAACGTTCGATTCCAGAAACAGGCCGATGGTGTTGTCGCGGTTGTTGGGGTCGTTGAGGCGGTTCACCAGCAGCACGGCGGCCCGGCCATCCGGCCCTTTCAATGCTTGTGAGGTACCGGGGGCGACGCGCAGCAGGCTGCGGCCATCCGGGCTGATCAACTCCGCGGTGAAGCGATCGGCACCGGCATACCAGAATTCCAGTTCATTGCCCGTGGGGTCACGCTGGCCGATGATGAACTTCACATCCACTGATCGGCCCGGCAGCACTTGGCCCGCGGCGTGAATGCCATCGGCGAAGGAGTTGGAGGCGGCGATCACCATCGACCGGCCGGGCTTCTGCTTCAAGAGCCGGTCCAGGCCAATTTCAACCAGCGAGGTGCCATCGTGGGGTCCGCCGTTGGTGCCCAGGCTGGCATTGATGACGCAGGGTTGATTGCCGGCCTGATCAAAGATCCACTGCACGGCTTCCAGCAACTGGACCGAGTCGCCAAAGGACTTGCCGACCGTTTCCGGACCGCTCCAGGGGACATCATCCGCGGCCAGTTCGACAAAGATCAGGTCCGCTTGGGGAGCACAGCCCGCAACGCCAGAGCCCAGGCCATTGCCTGCCGCGATGTCCAGGACATGGGTGCCATGTGTGCCCTTGCTGGACGTTCCATCCGGCGGCGGCGCGTAGCCGAGGGCGGCATAGGGATCAGCCATCTTCAAGGCCGCATTGATCTGGGCCGTCGTGTAGACCGCGCCAAAACCAAAGGGACTGGTGGCGGTGGGAGCAGCGTTCTGATCCCAGATCGCCTTCAAGCGCGTGGTGCCATCAGCACGGCGGAAATTGCGGTGGGCAAAGTCACAACCGAAATCGATGACGCCCACCAGCACGCCCGCGCCGCCCGCAGCCAGGCTGCCGGTGGGCAGCGCCGCGGCACCGGTCTCGCGCGTGGTGGCGTCAAGCATGGAGGTGACGGGCCGTGAGAGCTTCAAGCTGGTGACGAACGGCAGGGTCCGCAGCATCTCCAGGCGGGCGATGGGCACGCGGGCGCTGACGATGGTGTAGTCTTCGCCGGGAATCGCGAGGCCGGTCCGGACTTCGCTGAGCCCTTCCCAGGCGGCCAGATCGGTGACCTTGGCGACCACCACCACTTCATCGGCGCTGGTGGAGGAACCGGCGGTCTTGGAGTCGCCCTGGTTCTGCCGCATCACCATCCGCTGCAGGCGCGGGTCCATTGCGTCCAGTACTCCGATATCCATCGGTTTCAAATCGTCGAGTTGAATCTCGTTGCTCTCCATGGGTGCGGTTCTCTTTCCTAACCTTGTGGCACATTTGTGCTTCGCCTGATCCTATCTCATTTGCGCAAACGGAGAGGTGAGATCGCGCAATAATCGGGCATGGCTCGCAGGCTTTTTCACGTTCCGGCCATCCACCGGGGCACCGCTACGCTGGAAGGCGATGACGCCAAGCACTTGACGCGGGTGCTGCGGGTGGAGCAAGGGCAGATCTATCAGATCTCCGACAATGAATCGCTTTACCTGGCCGAGGTAGAGGAAGCGCACAAAGGGCGTGTGGTGTTCCGGGTGACGGAGAAGCTGCCCGTGCCCGAGCCGCGTTACACGATCACGCTCTGCGCGGCGCTGATCAAGTTTGATCACTTTGAGTGGATGTTGGAAAAGGTGACGGAACTGGGCGTGTCGCGGATTGTGCCGGTACTGGCCACGCGCACCGAGGCCGGCCTGGACCGGGCGGCGGCCAAGCGGATCGAGCGCTGGCGGAAGATTTTGCTGGAAGCGTCGCAGCAGTCGCGCCGGGTGAGAATGCCGGAGATCGTGGAGCCGGTCCCATTCAAGCAAGCGCTGGGCGAACCCGCAGAACTGCGGCTGTTCGCGGATGAAAACGGCGGGACCCCTCTGGTGAACGCGCTGGCCCCGGCGCGATCCATGGCGATGCTGGTGGGACCGGAGGGCGGCTGGACGGAGGCGGAGCGCGAGACGGCCCGCGCGACGTGGGCACCGGTCTCGCTGGGTGAGAATGTCTTCCGGGCGGAGACGGCGGCGATGGCGGCGCTGGCGGTGATGGTGGCGGTGGCGCAAACAAGACCCTAATGCTCTACAGCAACTAATCTCGCCATCCGATGGACAGGATTGGTATACTTAACATCAACTGAATTCTCCGGGAGGCTTTTTCAATGAAGCGTCTTTTTGTATTTCTTGGTCTGGCGACCGCATCATTCGCCCAGACCACCTCGACCTCGATCGTCGGAACCGTAACTGATCCCTCTGGTGCCGCTGTGGCCGGTGCCAAGGTGGTGGCCACGCAGACCCGCACGGGGGTGAAGCGTGAAGATTTGACTACGTCGACGGGTGACTACAGTTTCCCGTTGCTCGACATCGGCGAGTACTCCGTCACCGTGGAGGCGTCCGGCTTCAAGAGCACGACCCGCGCCGGGCTGCCGCTGCAGATCAACGACAAGCTGCGCGTCGACTTTGTGATGCAGGTGGGCCAGGTTTCAGAAAAGATTGAAGTGACCGGCGCGATTGCCGCGCTGAAGACGGACGAATCCTCGGTCGGCGAAGTGATCGAGCAGCGCCGCGTGGTGGAACTGCCGATCAATGGCCGCAACGTCGGCAATCTGGCGGTGCTGCAGGCGGGCGTGATGTTTGGTCCGCGCGGCGGGTTGGACGGACAGTCCGGCGCTGGTGGCGGCATTCCGATTCCGGGCCAGACGATTGCGATCGTGGCCAACGGCCAGCGCGAAACCAACCAGAACGCCACCATGGATGGCGTGGTGGCCACCGAAGCCCGCATCAACACGGTGCCCTTTTCGCCCTCACCGGAAGCCGTGGAAGAGTTCAAGGTGCTGACGGGCAGCTACTCGGCCGAATATGGCTTCAACTCCGGTGCCCAGCTGGTGATGGTGCTGCGATCCGGCACCAACGACCTGCACGGTTCGATGTTCGAGTTTCTGCGCAACGACAAGCTGGACGCCGAAAGCTACTTCCAGAACTACTTCAATACGTCATCAACCCGGTTCCCGAAGCAAGGTATTCGCCAGAACCAGTTCGGCGGCATGGTGAGTGGTCCGGTGCTGATTCCGAAGATTTACAACGGCAAGGACAAGACGTTCTTCATGTTCAACTATGAGGGCCGCCGCCGCGTTCTTCCGGGTGCCGCACAATCGGCGCTGGTGCCGTCGGATGCTTTCCGCAACGGCGACTTTAGTGCGCTGCTGAATCGGCGGACGGCGGGCGGTGCGGCGCTTCCTTCCGTGCCGATCGTGGACCCGCTGACGGGCACGGCGAATCCCGCCCAGTTTCCGGGCAACATTATCCCGGCCTCGCGTATCACGCAGACCGCGCGCAACCTGAACTCCTTCTGGGAGCGGCCGCAAGTGGCGCTGCCGGATCCGCTGACCGGATTTAACTACTCGGGTGCGGGCACGCAGTCGATTCCTGACAATCAGTACTACGTCAAGATCGACCACAGCTTCTCGGTGAATGACAAGATCATGGGTCGCTATGCCACCAACCAGGTGAACTGGCTGCAGGTTCCGGGCAACCGCCCGCAGTTCACTTATCTGGTGGACGGGCGCAACGACAATCTGGCGCTGCAATGGATCCACGTGTTTTCGCCCGCCGTGGTGGTGGAAACGCGGTATGGGTACACGCGGTCTAAGTCTGACAGCTTCAATCCCCGCGCCAACAGCGACTTCAGCCTGAGCTCGATTGGCCTTGACGCCTTCCGGGTGGTGAACGACAACAACCGTCCCCT
>JBIKMK010000434.1:0-4369 GCA_044359315.1 Bryobacteraceae bacterium
GCCGACATCTTGGTTGGCAACTCGCTGCCGATCAAGAATATCCCCGCCGGTACCATCGTTCATTGCATTGAGCTTCGTCCCGGGAAGGGCGCGCAGATGGCGCGTTCGGCGGGCGCTCAGGCTCAGTTGGTGTCCAAGGATGGCGAGTTCGGCTTGTTGAAGCTGCCGTCCGGTGAAACTCGCCGCGTGCACGTCGAGTGCATGGCGACCATCGGCCAGGTGGGCAATCTGGATCACGAGAACGAGTCGCTCGGCAAGGCCGGCCGTACGCGCTGGCTGGGCAAGCGCCCGCACAACCGCGGCGTGTCGATGAATCCGGTCGACCACCCGCATGGTGGTGGCGAGGGTCGCACGTCAGGCGGCCGTCACCCGGTTACCCCGTGGGGTCAGCCCACGCGCGGTTACAAGACCCGCAACAACAAGCGGACCAACAAGTTTATCGTCAGCCGGAAGAAGAAGGAGCGCTAGAGACTATTTAGTCTTGAGTAATCATCATGAGCCGCTCACTAAAAAAAGGCCCGTTCATCGATACCCACTTGGCTCTCAAGGTGGAGGCGCTGAACGCCAAAAGTCAAAAGCAGGTTGTGAAGACCTGGTCGCGCCGGTCGACGATCATTCCGGATTTTATCGGTCACACCTTCGGCGTGCACAACGGGAAGAAGTTCATCCCGGTGTATGTTACCGAGAACATGGTGGGCCACAAGTTGGGTGAGTTCTCGCCCACCCGGACCTTTAAGGGTCACGTGGCGAAGTCCAACGAGAAGACGGGCAAGTAAGGAAATCGCGATGGAAGCAAGAGCAGAAGCACGCTACATCCGGACGTCAGCCCAGAAGGCGCGCCTGGTGATCGACCTGATCCGCGGCCGCAAGGCGGGTGAGGCGATCCATATCCTCCGCATGACCAACAAGCGGATGGCGCCGGTGATTGAGAAGGTGTTGCGTTCGGCGATCGCCAATGCGGAAAACCGCTCCAGCAGCGTCGATGTCGACAAGCTGGTGGTGAGCGAGGCCTACGTCAACGAAGGTCCGCGCATGAAGCGCATCCGTCCGGCACCGATGGGCCGGGCTTACCGGTATCAACGCCGGATGTCGCATATCGTCGTCAAGGTAGCCGAGCTCGGTCAAACGGCTCCGGTGAGCAAGTAGTTCCGGGGAATAAGGAATTAGGCATGGGTCAGAAAGTACATCCCTACGGCTTCCGGCTTGGCGTAACCAAGACGTGGCGCTCGCGTTGGTTCGCCAAGCAGGACTACGCGAAGCTGCTGTTTGAGGACCTGGAACTGAAGGCTTCGCTGCGTGAGCGGCTGAAGTCGGCGGGTGTCAGCTCCATTGAGGTGGATCGGCCGGGCAACAAGTTGCGGATCACCATCCGCACCTCTCGTCCGGGTATCATCATCGGCCGCAAGGGCGCTGAGATCGAGAAGCTGAAGCAGGATCTTGCCAAGAAGGCCAAGCGCGAAG
This sequence comes from Bryobacteraceae bacterium, assembly GCA_044359315.1. GTDB lineage: Bacteria > Acidobacteriota > Terriglobia > Bryobacterales > Bryobacteraceae > JAPKYZ01. The sequence continues at coordinate 1,462 of JBIKMK010000434.1, forward strand.
TTTTCATCGACATCCAGGAGGTCCATAAGCCGGAGCTCGATGCTCAGCTGGTGGCCGAATCAATCGCGATGCAGCTGGAAAAGCGCGTGGCGTTCCGTCGTGCGATGCGTAAAGCCGTGGACAGTGCGTTGCGCTTCGGCTGCAAGGGGATCAAGGTCCGTGTCTCGGGCCGCTTGAACGGCGCCGAAATCGCCCGGAGCGAATGGTATTTGCAGGGTCAGTTGCCGCTGCACACGCTGCGCGCTGACATCGATTATGGGTTTGCTGAAGCCAGCACCACCTACGGTGTGATCGGCGTCAAGTGCTGGGTTTACAAGGGCGAAGTGCTCGATATCCCGGGCCGCCGTGGTCTGCGTAACGCTGATCCGGAACCGCGCCGCCGTCCGCGCGATAGCCGCGATAATCCTCGCGGTGATCGTGGCGACCGGGGTGGGGATCGTGGTGGCGACCGCCGGCCTCCGATGTCGGCCGCGCCGGTCGGTGAGACGGGTGTTGTGCAACCGGCTCCCGTGATGCCGCCAGTGAGCGGTTCGCCGATTATGCCGCCCGTGGCTGCACCTGCAGCGCGGAGCTGGAAGCAGGATGCGCAGCCGGTGACCGATGCGGGCAAGCCGGAAACCAAGGTGGAGGAATAACACGCCATGTTGATGCCCAAGAAGGTCAAGTACCGCAAGCAACAGCGCGGGAAGATGAAGGGTACGGCCCAGCGTGGAGCCACGCTGGCGTTCGGTGAGTATGGCTTGAAGGGTCTGGCGCTGTGCTGGATCACCAACCGTCAGATCGAGGCCGCCCGTATTGCCATGACGCGCCATATCAAGCGTGGTGGTCGGGTGTGGGTGCGCTTGTTCCCGGATAAGCCCTATACCAAGAAGCCGGCCGAAGTCCGCATGGGTTCGGGCAAGGGTGCGCTTGAAGGATGGGTTGCGGTGGTTCGTCCCGGCAAAGTGCTGTTTGAGATGGAAGGCGTCCCGGTCGAAGTGGCCCAGGAAGCGTTCCGCTTGGCGGCGGCTAAGTTGCCGTTGAAGACCAAGTTTATCAAGCGTGAGATGGCGTAGGCGGAACAGGAAGTAAGGAAGACACGCGATGAAGGCCGACAAAATTCGCGAGCTTGGTGAAGCCGAGCTCGCCGCCCAACTGAAGGAAGGCGCCGAAAAAATGTTCCGTCTGAAGTTTCAGATGAAGATGGGGCAGACCGACGGCGTCAAGAATTACCGTATGCTGCGCAAGGATCGCGCCCGGGTGCTGACGGAGCTGACTGCACGCAAAGCCAAGGAGGCGTCGAAGTAACGATGTCGGAAAAGCTTGTCCGCAAGCAGGAAAAGGTCGGCGAAGTTGTTTCGACCAAGATGGCCAAGACGATCGTGGTGCAGGTGACGCGCCGGGTGCAACACCCTATTTACAAGCGAATCATCACGAAGCGCAATAAGTTTTACGCCCATGACGAGAACCAAACGGCTCGGACGGGCGATGTGGTCCGCATTGTGGAAGCTCGGCCGATGTCGAAGCTGAAGCGGTGGGCGCTGGGTGAGGTGATCCGCCGGTCGGCATTGGTGGGTCTCGAAGCCGAAGAAGTGAAATCGTAGCCGGACGGCAACAGGAGTCATGTCATGGTAGGGATGAGAACAATCCTCGCGGTGGCCGACAATTCCGGCGCTCGCCGGTTGTCGTGCATTTTGCCGCGTGGTGGTGATTTGGGCGCGCGCGCCGGCTTGGGTGACATTGTCACCGCAGCCGTGAAGGAAGCTGCGCCGGATTCCAACATCAAGAAGGGTAAGGTCGTCCGGTGTGTCATCGTACGGCTGCGCAAGGAGACCCGCCGCAAGGACGGGACCTACATTCGCTTTGATGAGAATGCCGCGGTGTTGGTGAACGAACTGGGTGAGCCCGTCGGGACCCGCGTCTTTGGCCCGATTGCTCGTGAATTGCGCGACAAGCGCTACATGAAGATCGTGTCGCTCGCTCCGGAGGTGATCTAACCATGGCGAAGCTCCAGTTTTTCGGAACTCGTGCCGCCGGTGCGCCGGCGCGCATTCGTCTCAAGAAGGATGACATCGTCAAGGTCATCGCGGGTAAGGACAAGGGCAAGACCGGCCGGATCCTGGAAGTGGATCAGGACAAGGGCCGCGTGCTGGTGGAAGGTGTCGGCATGATCAAGCGCCACACTCGCCCCAACCCGGCTCGTCAAGTGAAGGGTGGCATCGCCGAGCGCGAAGCTCCGATTCATGTCTCCAACGTCATGTTGACCACTTCGGGCGGCGTGCCGACCCGGATCGGCATCAAGGTGGAGAATGTGGGCGGCAAGATGCGCCGCACTCGCGTGGCGCGCAAGAGCGGCGAGACGCTCGACAAGAAGTAGTCGACTTCAAGGATTTACAGGCAGCTTCTGAAGGCAAGCAGGCAGGACAACGATATGGCAGCACGGTTGCGCGAATTGTATACAACGAAGGTGGTCCCCGCACTCCAAAAGGATTTCGGGTACAAGAACGTGATGGCGATCCCGAAGATCGAGAAGGTCTCGATCAACATTGGTTTGGGCGAGGCGACCTCGAACTCCAAGCTGATGGACGGCGCTGTCGTGGAACTGGGGACGATTGCGGGGCAGAAGCCCGTGGTCACCCGGGCAAAGAAGTCGATCGCCGCCTTCAAGCTGCGCGAGGGTGTGGCGATTGGTTGCATGGTGACTCTGCGCGGTGACCGGATGTACGAGTTTCTGGACCGTCTGATGAACATCGCTCTCCCGCGTGTCCGTGACTTCCGTGGTGTCAACCCGAAGTCGTTTGACGGCCGGGGCAATTACACGCTCGGCGTGAAAGACCAGTTGATCTTCCCGGAGATTGACTACAACAAGATCGAGAAGACCAAGGGCATGAACATCTGCATTACCACCACGGCGGGTACGGACGCTGAG
>JBIKMK010000435.1:0-4367 GCA_044359315.1 Bryobacteraceae bacterium
GCAACTGCAAAGCTTCCCCTCCACGATGGCGCAGAATTTCTGGATCGCCATCTTTGCCTGGACCACCTGCTTTCTCGTCACCATCGGTGTCAGCCTGGCCACGAAGCCGAAGACCGAAGCGGAACTGACGGGTCTGGTCCGTGGGCTTACCGTGATGCCCGATGAGAGCGGCTGGAAGTGGTACCAACGCCCGGGTCCGCTGGCGTTGGTGGTGCTGGCCGCCGTGGCCGCGCTGAACGTACTGTTCTGGTAGCGTACGCTGCATAAGTAGATGACCGAACGCTTCCGCGCCCCCGGGCGTGTCAACCTGATCGGCGAGCACACCGACTACAACCATGGATTTGTGCTGCCCATTGCGATTGATCTGTCCTGCACGGTCTCGGCCGAACCGGCAGACCAGTGGACGGTGACCTCGCTTCAGTTCGGTGAGACCCACGTGCTGGGCTCTGCAAAGCGCGGCGACTGGACCGATTATGTGTTGGGCATTGTCCAGGAGTTTGGTGGCGGGCGGGCTCCGCTGCAACTGACCGTGGATTCCGCCGTACCGTTGGGCAGCGGCTTGAGTTCGTCGGCGTCGCTGGAAGTCTCACTGGCGCTGGCGTGCCTGGATGGCCAGCCGATCCCGCCCATGGAGCTGGTCCGGCGGGTGCATCGGGTGGAGACGGAGTTTATTGGCCTGCCGTGCGGCATCATGGACCAGTACATTTCCGTGTTCGGGCGAGCGGGGCACGCGGTGTTGATCGATTGCCGCACCCAGCGGTCCCATCTGGTGCCTTTGCCGGCCGGCGTTGAGTATGTGGTGGTGAACACGATGGTGAAGCATGCGCTGGCCAACTCGGCGTATGCGACCCGGGTGGCCGAATGCGCGGTGGATGCTCAGGCATTGGGTGTGGCCTCACTGCGCGATGCCGTCATCAGCGGCGGACGGCCGCGGGCGCGGCACATCATCTCAGAGAACGCCCGCGTGCTGGAATTTGTGGCGGCGTGTGAGCGGGGCGATCTGAAGGCGATGGGGCAGCTGATGTTTGCTTCGCACTTAAGCCTCCGCGAGGACTATGAAGTCTCCTGCCCAGAGCTCGACTTTCTGGTGGATCAAGCCAGCCAGTTCCCGGGCGTTTATGGTGCCCGCATGACCGGTGGCGGCTTTGGCGGCTGTGCTATTGCGCTGGTGGATGCCGGGGATGCCACGGCGTTTGAGCAGACCATCACCGACGCCTATCAGGGCCGCTTCGGCCGGACGCCCGCTGTGTACCGTGTCACTCCGTCCGACGGCGCCGCCTGAGCCCTGGCCGCCTCCCATGCCGCTGGCGGCAATGAAAAAGGCGAGGCGGCCCGCCGGGGCCCCTCGCCTTGTTTGAAGCAGAATCAGGAACAGCTAGTTTCGTTAGCGGCGGCGGCGCAGCACCGCGAGCGCGGCCAGCGCTGAACCGAGCAGCGCGTAGGTGCCCGGCTCCGGCGTCAGGAACGCGACGTCCTGGTAGAGCGGGTGGTTGAGGGCGACCAGGTTGCTCGACATCGGGCCGGTGCCATCCAGCGAGTTCAGGTAGGTTTGGGCCTGGGCCATCATGCCGGCCACCGATTCGTTCTGGAACTTGGTGTTGCCCTTCTTCAGGTCAAGCGTGCCGCTGTTCTCGCGGACAATCTCCCAAACCGCGATCTGCAGCGCGCCGCCGATCAGGTCGGTCTTGAGCGTGTTCAGGACAGGGTAGTAACGGCCAAACAGTTCCCGCAGCAGGTCGGCCTTGGCGGTGCCCATGCCGCCGATGTTGGTGGCGCCATCTTCCAACGGGTCGATCGTGTAGGTTTGGGTGTTGCTGTTCACGAATTGCCGCGGTTCCAGGCAAAGCGTGAGGTAGTCGTAGTTGGCACCGGCCGGGTCCACTTTGAACTTCAGCAGGCCAGTGTTCAGCGTGATGAATCCGGCGCCATCGCCCACATCGCGCTGCACCGTCCCGGTGTTGTAGGACGAGATAAACTTCATCCCGAGCGTGGCCGCTCCAGCGGTCTGGACCATCATGAGGCCGGCGGCAGCCAGCAAAAGTGAATACTTCATATTTTTGTAAATCCCGTTTTTCCCTAGTCTCGGCCGACGCGGCTTCCCGGAAATCACTCCGAAGCCCGTTCGCTCCTGTTTGAAGTTTGCCTTTGGGACTCCGCCGGCAGAAGGGGCCGATCAGGCTGGGCCGGCCTAGTACCGTGGTTTAGGACTTCGGGGGGCGACAGCAACAGCCATAAAGAATTCATCCCTACCCGCCGTAAACTAGGGAGTACACATCCTATGCGCTGCTTTATTGGCCTGATCTTTCTGTGGTGGATGAGCGCCCTCTGGGCCGGGCAGTTGCGGCCCGACCCCGTGCGCGCCAAACGCTTGGCGGAGCAGGGGCAACGGCTGGAAACGGCCGGACAGTTGGACCAGGCGTTGAAGGCCTACTCCGAGGCCCTGACGGCGGACCCGGGCTACTTTGACGCGCTGAAGAGCCGCGCCAAGATCCGGTTTCTGGCCGGGGATGTGAATGAGTCCTTGGCGGATTTCGACCGTGCGCTGACGATCAAACCCGAAGATGCCGAGACCTGGAGCTTGCGGGGCGATGTCAATGCCGAACTGGGAAATCTGGACCGGTCGATGCGGGATTATTCTCGTGCCATTTCCAGCGGCCTGGAACGGTCAACTCTTTATCACGCGCGCGGCGTGGTGTACGTCCGCTTGGGGGAGGCCGGCAAGGCGATTGAAGATTTCTCGCGCGCCATCCGGCTGAAGCTGGACAATCCGGCACCCTACAAGGACCGCGGCGTGGCGCACGCGCTGCGGGGCGAACTGCAGAAGGCGCTAGACGACTACGACCGCGCCGTTCAACTGCGGCCGGACTACGCCGAGGCCTTGATGGAACGTGGCTACGCTTACGGACAGCTGGGCCAGTTTGACCGCGCGATGCCGGATTTCAATAAAGCGCTGCAACTGCGCCCGGAGAGCCCCAAGGGCTACGCGGTGCGGGGTGCCACGTATTCGCTGATGGGCGAGCATCAGGCGGCGGTGACTGACTATACCCAGGCGCTCCGCCGGTCGCCGGATGACCCGGCGCTCTACCTGGCGCGAGGTGCCGCCTTTGCTGCTCTGAAGCAGTTGCCGGAGGCTCTGGCTGATCGGGAGAAGGCGGTCCAGCTTGCTCCCAAAATGCCGCAAGTGTATGTCGCGCGGGGCTCCAGCTATCATCTGCTGGGCCAGCACGAGAAGGGCATGGCGGATCGCAACAAAGCGATTGAACTGGACCCCGAGTTTGCGGAAGCCTGGCTGGCGCGCGGCAGTGCCCACTTCCTGATGGAACAATACACGCCGGCGGTGGCCGATTTGGAGCAGGCGCTGAAGCTGCGGCCCGACCTGGAAGAGGCGAAAACTGTGCTGGCCAAGGCCCGGGCGAAATTGCCGCCGCCACCTCCGCTGGCCAAGCCACCCGCGGCCAGTTTGTTTCCGGAGAACAACACGGCGCCGCCCTCGAAGACGGTGGCTGTCGACACGGCCGCGGCCCGCCCAGCGACCGCTACCTCGACGATGCCGGTGAAGTCCATTTCCCCGCCCCTGGTGCCGCCGTCCGCCACGGCCGCACCCACCACTGCCGCGCCAATTGCGCCGCCGCCGGTCGCCCTAGCTAACGCAGCGTCGAACGCAGCGTCGAACGCAGCGTCGAACGCAGCCCAGAGGACGGCCCAGGCCGCCCAGCCGGGACCGGAGGCTCCCCGTCCCACTCCGCCCGCGCCCTCCGCAAGTGCCAAGCGCGGAGCCGCGCCGGTGCGGTCTCCCCAGCAACTGGAGCGAGAGGCGCGCGCATTGCTGAAAGCCGGGCAGCCCAAGGATGCGTTGCCGCTGCTGGATGAAGCGCTGGCGGCGGACCGCAAGCTGGCATCGGCCTGGAATGCGCGAGGGTTTGCCCACTTTGTTCTGCGCAACCTGGACCAGGCCGCCTCAGACTTTGATGAGGCAATCCGCTTGAAGCCCAACTATGCCAATGCTTATCACAACCGCGCCAATGCCCGAAAACTGAAGGGCGATTCCACCGGGGCCATTGCCGACTTCACCAAGTCCCGCGAGCTGTTGGCGGAAAGATAGTCCTCAACTCCAGTGCCACCCGGCAACTGGCGTATCGATTGGACAAGCGGTCACCGGCGTATGCTGCTCTCGTTCGCGCTGGCCCCCGAATCCCCTATCTCCACTCACCTTGGGCCCAGCGGCCCAGCACCGCTGCCACCATTTGCTGCTTGCTGCATTCGCCCGACGGCCGCGGCTTATCTTGCCGCAGAGGTAGATAATTCCGGCGGCGCCTAGCCGTGGTTATCTGATCCGGAGCCCCACGTCCTATACTGAAAGGCTTAAG
>JBIKMK010000436.1:0-4358 GCA_044359315.1 Bryobacteraceae bacterium
GCTCACCCCGGCCGGGGTCGCTTTCGCAAAAACTTAAGGAGCTCTTCGATGCCGATCGACGTTACGCCGATTATCATCCCGTTCCTGTTCTAACTCACTCCGCCCCGAGCAAGGGTGGTTACGCTGGCTGTTCAAGGCTGGCGGGCCATCACTGTAGCGACGACGGGCGAAGATTCAGCGCCATCCCAGGAGGCGCTGCTCAACAATCTTTTCTCTTCAAACTAAGTTTGACGCCCGAAAGGGCTACCCCCGCACACATGCTGTGCTATACTACCGGGCGGTACTACTAGGACTAGTGGTACCGCACGGCTGCCTGTCTACTCGCGGCCACCACTTGAACTTTGGGTGTGATCCGTGCGTCCATTAGCCTTCGGACTGATTTTGGCGTTGGCTCTTCCTTGTGTAGGGAAGGCACCGCGGCGACCAGTTCTTCCGGTCAAGGCTGCCGACAGTCCGCAATTGGCCGCAACCGGCAAGCAAGGGCTGGAGCACTACAACAACGCCCGCTACCGGCAAGCCGCTGTTTTTTTTGAGCAGGGCTATCAGCAGGCCCGTCAGGAAGGCCAGACAGGGACCGCGATCCGGTATCTGAACAATCTCGCGGGTGCCCGCCTGCAGGTTTTCGATCATGCCGGCGCCATGAGCGCTTACCTGGAATCCCGCCGCTTTGCCGAACAGGCATCACTCACTGACACGGTCCCCCTGATTAACGCCAATATCGCCCTGCTCTATGGGTTGATGGGCGAGCACGCCAAATCCGCTGAGATTGCCGAGACCGCGTTAAAGGCTTTACCCCCAGCATCACAGCGATTCCGCAGTACGATCCTGCAAATTCTGGGAGACTCACTGACGCTCGACGGAAGGATGGAGCGGGGCGCGGCGCTGCTGCTGGAAGCGGCGGAAGAGGCTGACCGTTGGAAGGAGCCTAGCCAAACCGCCTCCGCTCTGGATCACTTGGGTTACTGGTATCTGGACCGCGGCCAGTTGAGCGAGGCCGACCGGTACCTGTCAGAGGCTTTCCGCATTCGCCGATTGCTGGTCCCCACGGAAACCTATCTTTGCTACCCCAAGCTGGGCAAATTGCGGCTGGAGCAGAAGCGGTATCCGGAAGCGTTGGCGCTGCTGAATCAATCGCTCGAAAGCCGACGGAGCGACCCCGGCAAGTTCCCCCTGCACCGAGTTCATGGCGACCGGGCCCGGGCGCGGCTGGCGGTCGGTGACCGAGCTGGGGCTCGCGCGGATTTCATCGAGGCGCTGGATATGGTGCGGCGCCAGCGCGTCGATATCCTGCCCGTCTCCTCCATGCAGGCCAGTTGGGAAGCAGCGGCCCACGACCTGCGGTCCGCCTTCATACAGTTCACGGCCGAAGAGGCACTGGCGAAGTCCGACCGGACCCTGGCCTTGGAGGCACTGGCCACGGCCGAGGAGAGCCGGCATGCCAGTCTGCGCGCGGCCACCGGGCCAGGCCAGAAAGTAGCCCTGCCCCCCGCTTATTGGGACCGGTTGGCCTTGCTACAACGCGCTCATGCCGATGTTCTCAACAATCGCCCCGGGGCCGCCGAAACGGCCAAGCGACTGGAGATCGAACTGGCCGATCTGGAAGCCCAGGCCGGGCTGGACGCCGCCATCGCTCTGCCTCGATCTGCCCCCATCCCCGCGTTGGAAGCATCGCTGGCACGCCTTTCGCCCGATGAGGCGCTATTCAGCTTTCACCTGGGCGAACCGTATTCCTATGCCTGGCACATCACCCGCGACCGCATTCAGATCCGCCGGTTGCCCTCCAAGAAAGATCTGACCGGGCGCATCCAAACCCTGCGGGGAGCCTTATTGAGCGATAAGCCCTCCGGAATGGATTACTCCCAAATTTTTGGAGAGATATCCCCGGACGTCGCCACTAAACGGTATTGGACGGTGGTGCTGGACGACCGCCTGTTTGAGCTGCCCCTGGCCGCTCTGCGGGTGCCTGGCACAACCGGAACGGCCACGGAGGACTCGGTGTATCTAGTTGAAAAGCATACGCTACGGTTGGCACCGAGCGTATTTCTGAGTACCCCCACTACCTCCACCGGTGCATCGTCCGCGCTTTTTGTGGGGGTCGGGGACCCAATCTACAACCCCGCGGACCCGCGGCAGGATCGGACCGCCCCGGCGGGCCAGCCCAGCTTCACCCTACCTCGCCTGATCGGCTCCGGAGCGGAGATTGACCGGTGCGCCAAGTCCTGGGGTGGGGAGCGGGTGACTCTCACCGGCGGCCAGGCCAACCGCGCCACGGTCACGGAAATGGTGGCCCGGCGGCCGGCGGTGCTCCACTTTGCCACCCACTTTGTCACGCTTCCCGACACGCCCACCACGGCCTTGATCGCACTGCGGCAACCGGAACTGCTGGGGGCGGAGCAGATTTCCGCTTTTCGGGCCGCGCCGGAGTTGGTGGTATTGAGTGGTTGCGCTTCAGGTGCGGGCCAGACCATTCCCGGAGCGGGTCTGATGGGGCTTACCCGGTCCTGGCTGCTGGCCGGGGCTAACGGCGTTGCCGCCTCGCTGTGGCCCACGACCGACGACCGGGGCGAGCTTTTCTCCAGTTTTTACCGGCACTATTCAACGGGGCCCCACGCAGGTGAGGCCGGGTCACGCGCTGCCGCTGATGCGTTGCGGCAAGCGCAAATCGAGATGCTCCAGTCCACCGACTGGCGGCGGGTGCCGCGCCATTGGGCGGGTTTCTTCCTGATTTCGAAAGGATCATAAATGCAAGCAGCCACCCAAACGGCGCGAGTGGAGGAGCAGGCGAGTGGGATCGACACCACACCTTCGGCCGATGGACTCTCGACGGCCGGAACTGACCCCACCCCTGCGGCTGCTCCATCCAACTGGTCCGTGCTGGTGGACCGGATCCGCGCCAACGAGGATGCGGCGCTGGAAGAGCTATACAGGATTTTCTCCAAGGGCATCCGGTATTACTTGTGCCGACAGTTGGGCACTCAGGAACTGGACGACAAGGTTCACGATACATTCCTGATTGTGGTGCAAGCGATCCAGCGGCAGGAACTGCGGGAACCGGAGCGGCTGATGGGCTTTGTCCGCACCGTCGTCCGCCGGCAGGTGGCCGCTTACATTGGGTCCGCGGTGCAGAGCCGCCGCGACTATGTTGATCTCGATGCCGGAGCAGCGGTGGTCGACGGCCAGCGCAACCCGGAGGAGACGGCGATGGCCCGGGAGACCATCGACATCATGAAAACGGTGCTCTCCAGCATCTCTTCCCGCGACCGCGAGATTCTGACGCGCTTCTACCTGCTGGAACAAAGCCAGGAAAAGATCTGCGAAGACATGCAGCTCAGCGAGACCCAGTTCCGGCTGCTGAAATCGCGCGCCAAGGCCCGGTTCGGGGAGTTAGGGAAGCGTCGCGTGGTGCGGGGAACTCCCGGATCTTTCTTTCAGAGAATTACTGGCCGTGCAAGACACTAACCAGATAGTGAGCGCTCTTGCTCCCGTCGCTTCCCCTTTGCGGGTTGAGACGGAGCTCCGCCCCCTCGGGAGCGCCCGCCGGACGGCCGGAATGCGGCCGCCTGCCCCAGCCGCCGTGGCTCAACCGGCGGAGATGATCGCGCGGACGCCCTGTCTGCGTTGGGTAGGACATCAGAGAAATATAAGATGACGGAGACACTCACTATGCAAGCTACTTCGGAGGCGCCTCACCCAGGCGACGATATGCTCGAACTTTACAGTCTAGGCCGCTTGGACGAAACCGCTGCCGCTGCGCTGGAAGAACACCTGTTGATCTGTCCGCACTGCCAGCAGCAACTGGACGAACTGGATCTGTTTGCCCAGGCCGCCCGGCAAGCCGCTCGCGAATTGCAGGAAGAAGCTGCGATGCCCGGCTGGCGGGATCGGGTCAAGGCAGCTTTGACGCAGGCCTTTGCCTTGCCCGCCGCTTCACGCTGGGTGACGGCCGGAGCCCTGGCTGCGGCACTGGCCGTCATGGCCCCCATGCTGCGCCAACCGGCTGCCCTGACGGTGGAAATGACGGCGCTGCGCGGAGTGGAAAGCTCCACGGCGGCGGCCGGACATCCGCTGACGCTCCGCATCGATTTGACCGGCCTGCCGCTGGACAACTGCTGTGACGCGGAACTGGTGAAGGGTTCCGGTGACGTGGTCCAGCGCGGAGCCGCCCGTCGTGAGGGCACGCAGGCGACATTTACGACCGGACAGCTGAGCTCGGGCCAGTATTGGGTCCGGCTGTACGCCAAGTCCGGAGAGGTCTTGCGGGAAACCGGCTTGACGGTCAAGTAAGGCACCACCGCCGGAAGATTTCATTCGCGCACCAGCCATTCAGCCGCTTGCTCAGTTGAGAACCATTGGTTCTT
>JBIKMK010000437.1:0-4352 GCA_044359315.1 Bryobacteraceae bacterium
GATCTGAAGTTTGAAGCGGCCTCCAACCTGGGCCCGCCGGCCCGCATCGAAAGTCTGCTGAAACGGGCCAAGCGCGGGCGCAGCCGGGATGGGGCCACCGCGCCCCCTGTAGGCCAAAAAAGTCCAGCGGAATGAAACAGTTTGTGCTAGTTTTGTGGTTGGTCCAGGCAACTGGACTATGCGGCCCTCCTACGCCAAACGGGGCTTCGCGCCTTGAAGTTCAACGCTTTGAGGCCAGCCGCGATGCCATGGGTGGGACGTTTACGGTGGTCGTCTACGGCGCCGACCGTACCCAAGTGGAAGGAGCCGCCGCCCTCGCTTTGGAAGAGGCGGTCCGCCTGGATCAATTGTTGTCCAACTATAAGCAAAGCAGCGAATGGAGCACGGTGAATCGCGAAGCGCGTCAGCGCCCCACCGTGATTTCGCGCGAGTTGTTTGACCTGCTGGCCGCCTGCAAACGCTATTCCGAACAAAGCGAAGGCACTTTCGATATCACCGTCGGTCCGCTGATGCGCGTCTGGGGCTTTTACAAGGGCTCCGGCAAGCTGCCGCACCGCGCGGAAGTGCGGGAAGCGCTGGACAAGATCGGTTCCGGCAACATTCAGCTGGATGCAGCGGGGCGGACGGTTCGCTTTTCCAAGCCGACGCTGGAAATGGACCCGGGTGGCATCGGCAAAGGCTATGCGGTGGACCGCATGGTGGAAGTGCTGAAGCAGAGCAAAATCACCTCTGCGTTCATTTCGGCATCCGGCAGCAGTCTATACGGGCTGGGCCAACCGCCCAGCGAGCCGCGCGGCTGGCGCGTCAACATCCGCCACCCTCGCGAGGCTAACAAAGAGATCCAGGAAGTGTTTCTCCGCAACGAGTCCATGTCGACCTCCGGCTCCCAGGAGAAGTTCTTTACCGCGGAAGGCAAGGTTTACAGCCATATCATGGACCCCCGGACCGGTTATCCGGCTCAGGGGCGGCTGCAAGTATCGGTGGTGGCCCCCAAGGCCCTCGATAGCGAAGCCTGGACCAAGCCGATTTTCATCCAGGGCCGCCAATGGGCGGCTCAACATAAACCCAAAGGCCTTCGCGCCTATATCTGTGACGACAAACGGGAACTTTCATGCGCGTGGCTCCAATGACCAGCCGTTTTCTTGATGCCTGCCGCCGCCGGCCCACTGATGTGCGGCCCGTGTGGTTTATGCGCCAGGCGGGACGATACCTGAAGCCGTACCGCGACATTCGCGCGAAGAACGGCATCCTCGACATCTGCAAGCGCCCGGACCTGGCGGCGCAGGTGACGCTGCAACCGGTCGAGATCCTCGACGTGGACGCGGCGATCATCTTTGCCGACCTGCTGCTGCCGGTGGAGCCGATGGGCTTGAAGCTGCGCTTTGTGGCCGGTGAAGGCCCGCAGATCGACAACCCGATCGAGAACTCGACGGACATCGACAGCCTTTCGATCTCAAACACGGACGACCTGGGCTACGTCGGCGAATCCATCCAACTGGTCACCCGCGCCCTCGATGGCCGCGTCCCGGTGATCGGCTTTGTGGGTGCGCCGTTTACTCTGGCCAGCTACATGATCGAAGGCGGCCCCTCCCGCACCTTCCTGCGCACCAAGCAGATGATGTACCGCAACGAGACGTTGTGGCGTCGCCTGATGGGCAAGCTGGTGGACGTGCTAGGACCGTTCGCGCTGATGCAGGTGGCCGCCGGCGCCAAGGCGATCCAGGTGTTTGATAGTTGGGTGGGCGCGCTCGGCCCGGACGATTACGTCCGCTTCGTCGCTCCGTATTCCCGCGCCTTGATCGAGCGCATCCGCACCGCCAACGTCCCGGTGATCCACTTCGGCACCGGCGTCGCGGGCTTCTTCAAGGAACTGCATGCCGCCGGCGGCGATGTGATGGGCGTCGACTGGCGCATCAACATCGACCAAGCCTGGATGGACATCAGCTACCGCTCGGCCGTCCAAGGCAACCTGGACCCAGCCGCCCTGTTCGCCCCCTTGCCGGAATTGAAGGCCAAGGTCCACGAACAACTCAAGCGCACGGGCACCCGCCCGGGCCACATCTTCAACCTGGGCCACGGCATTCTGCCGGAGACTCCTGTCGAAGCCGTGAAGGCTTGCGTGCAGATGGTCCGCGAGTTTCGGGCGTAGTTTCCGCTAATCGTGCAGACCGAGCCGCGACGGTAACGGAGCGGTCTGCTCTCAGAACACGCATCAGCACTGATCTGACGGTGTTGCTCGATTCGCGACCAGCCTCCTGCGTCGGCCGAAGCACCCGCTGCAAAACATTCCACCACCAGATCGAGCGTCACCCGGGTTCCGCCGATGCGATAGACGCCCTCGGCATCCAGAACCAGGGGGATTGTTTCCACCAATTCGGCGACCATGCCCCGATTGTCACACGAATTCTCACTGCACTAACCCGATAGCCTCGGCCAGCGACGCCCTGTAGTCCTCAACCATTCCCTCCGATAGCAGGGAGTGTTCGTGTTGACTTCCATTCCCCCGCAGGACCGCCCGTGAGCCCCCAGCAGTGGGAGCGGCTGGAGACGGCGGTCACCGCGCTCTTGACGCCAACGTTGGGCGCTGACGACCAACTCAGTGGCTTAGAGCAGGCCGTGGCGGCCTCGGCGGCGTCTGATTCGGGCTGGGGGGAGCAGGCGTCTTCCGGGCAGGCGGCCAAACTGCGGCCGGGTGATCCGTTTGGTGACTGGCAGCTGCTTGAAGAACTGGATGGCGGGCCGCTGGGGAGCGCCTGGTTGGCGGAAGGCACCGATGGCGGACGCACACGCCGAGTGGTGGTGAAGTTTGTCCCCGTCTCGCTGGTGGACCCGGAGTTGCGCCGCCAGTTTGCGCGGGAGATCCGCCTGCTGGCCCGCCTGCAGCATCCCGCGATTGCCGAACTGATTGACGCCGGCATGGGGCCCGGGGGCAATGCCTACTTCATTCTCGAATCGGTGGAAGGGATCCCCCTCACCGAATGGACGGATGAGCCGCTGACCCGCCGCGTAGATCTGATGGTGGACGTGGTGCGGGCCGTACAGTTCGCCCATGGCCAGATGGTGCTGCACCTGGACCTGCAGCCGAACCGGGTTCTGGTGACCAGCGATGGCCAGCCGAAGTTGCTCGAGTTTGGACTGGCGCGACTGGAATCAGAGGACTTGGCCGATCCGGAGGCCCTGGCCATCTCGACGGCGGCCCCCAGCCTGGAATACGCCAGCCCGGAACAGTTGCTGGAGCAGGAAGCCACGGCGGCCTCGGACGTCTACTCGCTGGGGCTGCTCGCCTTTGAGTTGTTCACCGGGCAACCGGCTCGGCCCTGGCACGAACTGCCCGAGCGGCGGCTCCTGCTCGACGCGGATACCTGGGCTTTGCCAGATGCCGATCTGCCCGCTGACTTGCGCCGGATGCTGGAACGGGCGGCCCACCCGGACCCCGTGCGGCGCTACGAATCCGCTTCGGCGTTTGCGGAGGATCTGGCCCGGTTCGCTTCCGGCGAATCAGAAGCCATATCCGTGCCCCCCATCACCGATGCGCCGGCCGGTTGGCGGGACTTGGCCCAGCGATACCGTTCTGGGCTGATCGGCGTGGCCGCTCTGGTGGCCGTGTTGCTGGCGGTAGCCGCTGGCGGAGGTTGGCAGGCGATGCAAGCCACACGGCAGCGGGAAGCGGCCGTGGCCAGCCAGCGCAAGGCCGAGCAAACGGCGGCGACCCAGGCGACAGCGCGCCAAGCGGCGGAGCGGGCGCGCGATCAAGCCGTGGCCAGCCGTTTGGCGACTTTGCAGCAGCGCGATGCCGCCAATGCCCGCCTGGGTGAAGTGCTGGACTTGAGCCATGCCACCATCGACGGCACCTATCGCGCCATCCGGGATCTGCCCGGTGCCACCGCCGCCACCGCCGGCATTCTGCGGCAAACCGTCTCGACCATCGAGCAATGGGAAGATCCCGATGCCCCCGACCCGCGCATCGGGGAGCTATTGGCCGACGCCTACGCTGGCCTGGCGGGCCTGATCGGTGCCGACAGCAGCAAGCCGGGCGAGCTGCGTGAAGCCTGGACGCTGCGCCAGAAAGAGATCGCACTGCGTACCCGGCTGATCGAGCAGACGCGCGTGACACCGAGCGCGGAGCGGCATCTGGCGGAAGCGCACCTGGACCACTGGCTGTTGGGCCAGCGTCTGGGGCAACCCATTCCCGCTGGCGTGATCGGACAGTGGGAGAGCGCCTGGGTCCGCTGGCTGAAAACGAGTCCACGGGACCGGGCGGTGCTGCGCGGGGCGGGGCTTTATTACTTTTGCCGCTTCCTCCTGCTTCCCTCTGGCGGACCGTCGAATCTCAAATCCGCCATTCGCTACTG
>JBIKMK010000438.1:0-4351 GCA_044359315.1 Bryobacteraceae bacterium
GCAGTAAGAGAAGGACCCTATTGCTAGACCTATCAGGAAAGGCCATAGACCGATCGCTCGAGCACCTTCAAGCACAGAGCCGTAGGCCAGCCCACGATCGCGAGCCAGTCCAACAATCACACCGACAAAGATAACGGCCCCCGCGTGAAGTAACCCGAGAGCCAGGTGCAGAAGGATCCCGCCGACGTAATGAATTGCGGCGGCGTTGGTCGTCACAGCAATAGCCCGCTGGAGTGCCTACACGTCGCAGATGGTGAGCATCTCGTCCAGCACCTTCAGCGCTTCGCCATGCTTGGGCGAGTATTCGTGCGAAAGGTAGCCGGTGTAGCCCATGTCGATGATGGCTTTGGCGATGCCGCGGTAGTTTAGTTCCTGGGTGTCGAGGTCGAACTCGTTGCGGCCTGGATTGCCGGCGGTGTGCAGGTGGCCGATGTATTGCAGGTTGTCGCGCATGGTGCGGATGACGTCGCCTTCCATGATCTGCATGTGATAGATGTCGTAGAGCAGCTTGACGCGCGGCGAGCCGACGCGCTTCACCATTTCGACGCCCCACTTGGTGTGGTCGCACATGTAGTCCGGGTGGTTCACCTTGGAGTTCAACAGCTCCATGCAGATGGTGACGCCCTTGTCTTCCGCATGCGCCTTCACCTTGTTCATGTAGGCGACGACGTTGTCGAGACCTTCTTCATCGGACATGCCGCGGCGGTTGCCGGAGAGGGCGATGGCGCTGCCGCCGCCGGTAGAGGCGATGGCGTCGATGATGGCGTGCATCTTCTTTTCCGCCTCGGCGTGATCTTCCTTGCGGTTGCAGCCGCCGGTGAGGGTCATGGCGCCGCCGACGACAGTCGGGATCAGGCCGTACTTTTTCAGGATCGGGAACTCCGCCGGGTTGCGGAGGTCAAAGCATTGCGCGCCCAGGCGGGCGGCGTGGCGGCACTGATCTTCAAACGCCATGCCACGGCCAAAGACGCCACCGCAGACGCCTTGCTTCAGGCGGCCTTTGCGAGTGACCTTCTGGTCTTGCGCCAGGGCGGAGGAGGCCAGCGGAAGAGCGCCCGCGACGAGCGCGCCAAACTGTCGTCGATTCATGTCGGTTATCGTATCAATCCCGGCGGCAGCCGCAACAGATGCGGACGGTTTATTGCGGTGGCGCGGGCTTGGAGGCGGCGGGACGGCGATAGACGGGGGCGAAGTCGGGCTTGCTGCCAAAGGTGATGCCCGAGGAACTGCTGCCGGTATTCGCGCTGGGGCGGTCGTAAGGTGTCGGAGGTTTGGGCGGAGGAGGAGCCTCCAGACCATTGGTGGTCCGCGTTTCCCGGGTGACGCGAGAGCCGCCGGTGGGCCGGGCGTCGACACGTTCGATCTGTTCGCGCGGGATGGCTACCTGCTCATTCTTTAGCGCAACGATGAGGCTCTCGTCGGTGACGTCGCCCAGTTTGGCGATGATGGGCGCGCCGCCGGTGGTTTTGACGACGCGGATCTCCGCACCGGTCTTGACGGCCTTCAGCTTCTCCCAGGTCAGCTTGTCCGCCGGGTTGTCGGCAGCGGCGAGAAAGGCGGCGGTGAACAGCAAAGCCAGCGATGATCGAAAGGCCATATTCACCTTGTCGCCGATTTTGGAAGTGCAGTCAAGGGTAATTCAGTGCCCGGCCCGAGAGTCGAGCACAATGAAAGAGATGGGTTTCGCATTGTGGATCAACCAGGATTTGGCTTGGGCGCAGGGCACGCACGAGTACAAGCCGATGGGCGCGGCGGTGATCGGGAACCAGGGGCGGTTTCGGGCGCGGGATTTTTCCGGGCGCCGGCGGGCACCACGACGCCACCAGGACGGGTTCCGGGGATTGTTTGCGTCGCTCGAGGACGTAAATCGTTATCTGGCGGAAGGCCAGTCACAAGCTTCGAAGAAAAATGTGAAGCCGCCTTCGCGCCGCATTCTTTCAACACTTTAGCGGCAGTTTTCGGAACGCC
Organism: Bryobacteraceae bacterium; assembly: GCA_044359315.1. Taxonomy (GTDB): domain Bacteria; phylum Acidobacteriota; class Terriglobia; order Bryobacterales; family Bryobacteraceae; genus JAPKYZ01. The sequence goes on from JBIKMK010000438.1 coordinate 1,969, forward strand.
GGCGCAAGGCGGGTGGGGCGGATGGGCGGTAGCGGCGTGATAGTGTCAACGCGCTCCCGCATGCTTACTTTTACCCACACTTCCATGCTGGCTCCGGCGCAGTTGGCGCTGCTTGAGCCGATTGCGGCTCGTTATGGTGCCGCGGCCGTTCTGCCCTCGCTTGACGCCGGGTCCGCCGCACAGGTGGAGGTCCGGTTGATGGCTGAAGGGGGCGGCGAATTGCCGGCGTCCAATCATCCGGAGTTTCTCCGCACGGCCGCGCGCCTGTCGGTGGCCGTCCAGGAAGGGCTGCGAGCGTGGTTGCCTTACGTCTGGTTTGCCGATGTGGCCCGCTTTGGCGACTTTGATCTGGCCGCCGCGGTGGTGAACTACTCCGCGCTGCGTCCCTTTACGCCCAAGACCAAGGCCAGCTACGTGTTTGACGTGCTGGACAATGACACGCCGCGCGCGGTGACGTTCTCTCTCCAGCGGAATCTGCCGGCCAAACTGGGCGTGATTGAGTCGATGCTGCGGGCCCTGGGGTTCGAGCAGGCGGTCCAGTTTGCGCCGCGCCGGGCGGAACGGCTGATTGCGAGTTTTAAGCGGAAGCCGCAACTGCTCTACAGCCTGTTTGTGGCGGAGCGCGAACTGGTGGAGCAGTATCTGGGCCGCAAGGATGAGAAGCTGATCGGGCGGCGGCTGCGGCGGCTGTTCGCGGCCAAAGACTTCACGTTTCTGGCCCCGTTGCTGGCGGTGGAAGTGGCGCGCGCGCTGGGAGCCAAAATTTCAGTAGAGATTTTGGTGACACCGGCGCCACTTACTTCACATGAGCATCAATCCGTGTCTCCGGCTGATTCTTCTGGCCTCTCTGCTGGTTTGGCCTCAGTTGACCTGGGCAACGCCCGCGGACCCCAAGCCTGCGCCTAGCGCGGCCAAACCGTCTGGCCCCAGTGCCGCTGACGCCGCCTTGCAACAGATCATTCAGGAAAAGTTCAGCCGCTCCAAGGCGGGCGGCGGCAAGTTTCAGGTGAAAGTGCAGTCCGGAGTGGCCTACTTAAGTGGCAGGGCGGACGTTGTGCAGCACAAGGGTTCCGCGACGCGGATGGCGCGGACGGCGGGGGCGAAGCAGGTGGTCAACAATATTGTGGTAAGCGAAGCGGGCAGACAGCGGGCCGCGCGGGCGCTGGAAAAAGGCCGCAGCGTGGGTGAGAAGCCGCGGCGGGCGGCCCTGAAGCCCTGACCACCAGCCAGTGATCGGCGGGATCACAACACGCTAGAATTCGGGTGATGAAGTTTACTGCTTTGCTGTGTTTGTGCGCCGCGACGCTAGCGGCCCAGTCCATCCGGATCACGTCTGGTGCGATGCCGCATCAGGTCTTTCAACGCAACGATGCCGGTAAGGCGGACATCACGTTGTCAGGCACGGCCGTTGATGGCGAAGGCAAGCCGGTGGAAGCCAAGCTGCTGCGGGGCATCGTGCCGGTGTTCGGCTTCACCAGCAAGAAACTGGGCGTGGTGCAGAACGGCCAATGGACCATCAAGCTGACCAACATCCCCACCGGCGGCCCCTACAAACTGGAAGTGAAGATCGGCGGCACCAAGGCCAGCGAAGCGATTGAAGATCTGCTGGTGGGCGACATCTGGGTGCTGGGCGGCCAATCGAACATGGAAGGCGTGGGCAACCTGGAGAATGTCCAGACGCAGGACGACCGGGTGCACACCTTCGACATGGTGCAGGAGCGGTGGCAGATTGCGCAGGAGCCGTTGCACAACATGCCGGGCGCGGTGGACAAGATCCACTGGTCACTGGCGCGGCGGACGGACCGGCTGATGGGTCCGGGCCTGGAGGATTACAACAAGAACCGGAAGAAGGGCGCGGGCTTGGGCCTGCCTTTTGCGGTCGCCTATGCGAAAGCTTCCGGGGTGCCAGTGGGGCTGCTGCCGTGCGCGCATGGCGGCACATCGATGGACCAGTGGGATCCGGCCAAGTGGGACAAGGCGGCGCCGGGTGATTCGCTGTACGGCTCCATGATGCGGCGCTTTGAGGCGGCGGGCGGCAAGGTGAAGGGCATGCTGTGGTATCAGGGCGAATCGGACGCGGGATCCAAGTCCACGCCACTGTTCAAGGCGAAGTTTGAGAACTTCATCGCCAAAGTGCGTGAAGACTTCGCCAACCCGAACCTGCCGTTCTACTTTGTGCAGATTGGCCGGCACGTCAACACGCAGAATGTTGAGTTCTGGAATGAAGTGCAGGAGATTCAGCGGCTGGTGGAAACCACCGTTCCGAATACGGCCGTGTTCAGCGCGGTGGATAGCGACCTGGACGACGGTATCCACGTCTCGACTCCGGACTTGAAGCGGTTGGGCTTCAATATGGCCGCCTGGGCCGCCAGCAAAGCGCAAC